>NZ_JBFAXI010000094.1:0-32306 GCF_040680735.1 Streptomyces sp. NPDC051987
TCGCCGTCGCACGTCTCGATCGCCCCGCACAGACCGCCCCCCCCCCCCCCCCCGCCCGTTCCCTCGGCCCTGGGTTCTAGATCAGGGAGTTGTAGGTCTTCCAGCCGGGGCCGACGCTGACGCGTGCCGCGTACGGTGCGGCGGCGTGGCCGGTGCCCCGGTAGAGCCACAGCGTGCCCGCGCTGTCGCGGGCGAGCAGGTCGGCCCTGCCGTCGCCGGTGATGTCGCGTGGTCCGGCGAGGGCGTTGTAGGTCTTCCAGCCTCCGCCGATCAGGGTGCGCGCGGCGAACGGGGCGGCGGCGTGGCCGGTGCCCCGGTAGAGCCACAGGTTGCCCTTGGTGTCGCGGGCGAGCAGGTCGGCCCTGCCGTCGCCCGTCACGTCACCCGCACCGGTCAGCGTGTTGTACGTGGTCCAGCCCGTGCCGATCCTGGTACGGGCGGCGAAGGGGGTGGCGGCGTTGCCCGTGCCTCGGTAGAGCCACAGGTTGCCCCTGGTGTCGCGGGCGAGCAGGTCGGCCCTGCCGTCGCCCGTCACGTCACCCGCACCGGTCAGCGCGGTGTAACCGCCCCAGCCCGGCCCGACCTTCCGACGGGCCGCGAACGGCGCCGCCGCCTTGCCGGTCCCCTGGTACAGCCACAGCGTGCCCGTGCCGTCGCGGGCCACGACCGAGCCGCTGCCGTCCGACATCACCCGCGAGACGCTGGTGATCAGGTTGTACGTGTTCCAGCCGGGGCCGACCGCGAGGCGCCGCGCGAGGGGCGCCGTCGGCACGCCCGTGCCGTGGTACTGCCACAGCGTGCCGGAGGTGTCCCGCGCCAGCAGCGTGCCCAGCTGCGCCGGCGGCGGGGTGCCTGTGCCGCTGAGCGGCTCCAGCATCGCGCCCTGCCCGGCGTCGCCGGTGATCTCGTAGGACGCCGACCGGGCGCCGACGGTGGTCGGCGAGAAGGTCACGGTCTGCCGCACGCTCTGCTCGGGACCGATGACCAGGCCCTCCGGCAGCGGGTCAGCGCTGGTGAACACGCCGGCCGGTGCCTTCGCCTTGGTGATCGTGACGGGCACGTTCCCCGAGTTGGTGAGGGTGAACGCCTTGGTGACCGACCTGCCGCGGGTGACCCCGCCGAACGCCAGCGACGGGGGAGTGAGCAGCAGGTGCCCCTGGCCGCTGATCGCGTTGCCCTCGACCGGGATGGTCAGCGTGCCGCTGGTGCTCGTCAGCGTGATCGACGAGGAGTGCCGGCCGGTGGCCGTGGGCGCGTAGCCGACGCGGAGCACGACCGAGCCCTGGGCCGGGACGACCGTCGGGTCCGCCGGGTCGGCGCTCGGCAGGTTGTCCGCGCTGAACGGCCCGGTGGGCGAGGCGACGGAGGTGATGGTCTCCGGCTCGGTGCCGGTGTTGGTCACCTGGACGTTCGCCGTGGCCGCGGTCCCGGTCGGCTGGTTGGCGAAGGACACCGTGCCCGGGAAGGCGGCCAGCCCGGCCTTCGTCCCGACGCCGTGCAGGCTCAGCGCGAACGTGCCCGCGCCCGTGGCGACGGTGAGCGTGCCGCTCGCGCCCAGGACCGCGGTCGGCCGGAAGGTGACCGGCACGGTGAGCTGCCCGCCGGCCGGGATCGAGGCCGGCAGTGACGAGGTGTCCGCGGTGAACGGGCCCTCGACGCTCACCGACCCGATCGCCAGCGCCCTGGACGGGCTCTGGTTCTCCGTCAGGACGACGTCGGTGCTCGCCGTGGCGCCGACCTGCGCCGTCCCGAAGTCGACCGGTCCGCCCTTGAGCGGGCTGCCCACCGGGTTGCCGTACGCGTAGACCTTGCCGTCGCGGGTCCCGACGAACACCTGGTTGCCGTCGGTCGCCGGGACGGCGAACTTCGACGCGGTGCCGATCGGCGCGGACCACACCAGCCTCAGGACGCCGTTCGCGTCCGGCACCGGGTTGTAGGCGCGCAGTTGGGCACCCACGCCCGTCGGGCCGCCCGACCACACGACCCACACCAGGGCGCTGCCCGAGCGGGTCCCGTCGGAGGTGACCACCGGCGAGCCGCTGGTGTAGGGGAAGGAGTCCTGGCTCGCGCCCGCGACGCTCAGCGCCGGGTCGCCCTTGGCGGTCACGCCGCGGTGCAGGGCCGTCAGCGAGCCGCCGTTGCCGACGACGTACACGTAGCCGCCGTCACCGCCCCAGACCGCCGGGTGGCCCCACTGGCCCTTCAGCGGCCCGGTGACGCCGACGACCGCGTCCGTTCCGCCGGGGCCCTGCGAGCGCCCGCCGAGGTGGTCGCGGTCCAGCAGGAACACCCGGCCGTCCTTGCCCTGCTGCACCAGCAGATGCGGGTGTGAGGCGGTGCCGAAGCCGTCCGGCAGGCCCACCGGGCCCCCGGAGGCCAGGTCGGTGTCGAGCTGGTCGAGCGTCGGCGCGTTGGACGGGCTGAAGAAGTCCGCGGCCTTCAGGCTCTTGTCCGGCTGCACCTGGAGCCGGACCACCGACTCCGCGAGCGTGCCGGGCGGCGAGGTGCCCGGACCGGGGGCCGGGCTGACGCCGTTGCCGGTGGCCACGAAGATCCGGCCGGGGCCGTCGGAGACCAGCCCGCCGCCGGACTGCCAGATGCCGGCGCCGCTGTTGCTGGCGCCGGTCTCCGTCGCCCACATCGAGGTCACCGAGGGCGAGGTGGTGCTGACGCCGACCACGTAGCCGCGGTACGGCTTGGCGTCGCAGTGCCCGCCGAAGCCCGCGTACACGACCCCGTCGAGCAGCAGCAGCCCCGGCCGCTGCATCTCGTACGCGGGCAGGAACGACTGGCCCGGGTCGTTGGACGCCGAGCCCTGGATCGTCACGGGAAAGCCCTGCTTCTCCGCGCCGGTGACCGGGTCGAGCGCGTGCATGTACCAGTGCGGATTGAGCGCGTTCGGGCCGTCGTCGACCTTGGTCGTCAGGTAGACCGCGCCGGTCGCCGGGTCGTACACGGGCGTGCCGGTGCTGCCGACGTTCGGCGCCAGGTCGCCGCAGCTGAGCGTTGCGGCCGGCCACGCGGGCCCGAAGTTCCGCTTCCACTGCACGGCGCCGGTGGTCCGGTCCAGGCCGTAGGCCACGTTGTTCTCGGTGACCGCCACCACCGTGGCGCCGACCACGATCGGCTGCGCGTAGATCTGCCCGTCCAGCTGGGCCGGGGCCTTCCACAACTGCCCGAACGAGGACGACTGCACGTCCGCCGCGCTCAGGCCGTCCTCACCCTGGTCCCAGCCGGTCCGCAGCGAGTCCACCGACCCGGTGGTCTCGCTGGCCCGCGCCTGTGACACCCCCACGCCGACCAGCCCCGCCGTCAACGCGCCCGTCACCGCGAGCACCAGCCCGCGCCACCCGGTCCCGCTCCTCGGTCTCTTCCCTATGCCGCCGCGTCTGTCAGCACCCACGACGAGAACCCCCTCCGATGCCGGGCACACGCAGTGCCCGCGACCGCGCTCCCCACGCGATCGCCCGCCCCTGAGCCGCCCGGCGCCTCAACCGGCCTCCCCACAGGGAAGGACACGGCGCGCGGTCGCGGCCCGCGCATCAAATCACACCATCCGCCCCACGTGACCTGGTTGCACCGTCCTCCACGGCCTCTCGCGACGCGCGTCCGGCTCGACTCCCGTACCGTGCCGAGCCGTCCGGGGGCTGCCGCGTGCCCGGCGCTGGGCTGTTCGCCCAGGTCTGCGTCGGCCTGCTCCGGGAGCCGTCGGGCGACCTCGTCGCCTGGGCGGACGTCGGACCGACCTGACCGGCGTCGCCCCCTCGGGCATCCCCGGGCATCCCCGGACGGGCGCACCGCGGGCGTCGTGCGGCCGCCGCCGAAGGGGCCCAGGACCGCGGGCGACGGTGACGTTTCGGTCTCGTTCGTTATCGTTTCGTGATTATCCGGGCTCATTGCCATCATGTGCGGTGCCCAGCCTGAGCGTCATGCATCCGGTACGAGAACGGGAGTCCGCGGGGGCCGACCGCAGCGCTGCGGTGTCCCGGCGCGACGACGGCCACCACCACCGGTCCTCTCGCGGCGGTGGCCGTCGCAGGTCCGCACGCCGCCGTGAATCCCGCCGTGGCGTCGGCCGGGGCCGGGGCCGCAGTCGGGGCCGAGGCCGCGGCTTGGGCCTGGGCCTGGGCCTGGGCCGGCTGATCGTCCTCCTGGTGGTGGGTGGCCTGCTCGGGTCGGCGGTGTACTTCCTGGACGGCGGGCGCGGCGACGCGTCCCGCGCCGAGCCGCGCGCACGGAGTACGGCCCGCGTTCCCCCGCCGCCCGCAGCGGCTCCCTCCCCCGAAGCGACCCCGCGTCGCAAGGCGGCTCCGGGCCCCAGGACCACCCCGGCCGCCGAGGCCACGCCGACGGCGACCGCCACCGGTCTCGACGTCCCCGCCACGGGTCCCGGCACCTTCGTCACCGCTCGGGCCGGCGGCGCGAAGGTCGGTGCGGGCAGGCGTCCGCTCCGGTACGTGGTGCAGGTCGAGAGCGGGCTCGGCATCGCCCCGTCCCGGGCGGCGGACGAGATCGCCCGCATACTCGCCGCCCCCCGGGGCTGGACCCGCGACGGTGTCTCCGCGTTCCAGCTGGTGGGGGCGGGTGAGCCGTACGACCTGAAGGTGCGGATCGCCACTCCGGGAACGGCTGACGCCCTGTGCTGGGCGGGCATTCACCAGGACACGCACGGCGAGTACAACTGCGAGGTCCCCGACGGGGTGGTGGTGAACCTCAGGCGCTGGGTCGAGGGCTCGCCCATGTTCGACGGCCCGATCCACGACTACCGGGCGTTGATCATCAACCACGAGATGGGGCACTTCCTGGGCTACACGCACCAGACCTGTCCCGGTCCCGGGCGGCTCGCTCCCGTGATGATGCAGCAGATCAAGGGCCTGCACGGCTGCCTCGCCAACGCCTGGCCCTACGACACGAACGGTGACCTCGTCACCGGGCCGAACGCGTAGGAGCACGGTCGGTCACGGCCCGGCCCCGACGTGTGGTGGCCGGCCGCCGCTGCCCGTCCCTCAGCACCCTCCCCGGCCACCGCCCCCGACCACCGTTCCCGGCGCCCGCCCCCGGCCACCGTTCCGCATCACCGTCCCTGGCCACCGCCCCCGGCCACCGTCCCTGATCACCGTCACGCGCACCGTCGGCTACGCCGACCCCCTCAGCCGCAGCTCCGCCCCCACCGTCAACTCGTCGGCGGGCAGAGGGTCGTCGCCGGTCAGCATCCGGGCCGCCTGTTCGACGGTGAGCGCGCCGAGGCGGCGGGTGTCCAGGGCCACCGTGGTCAGCGGGGGCTCGACGAGCGTGCCCAGCCGCAGACCGTCGAAGCCGATCACGGCGAGGTCCCGGGGGACCTGCCTGCCGGTCGCGCGGGCGGCGCGCAGGGCTCCGATGGCGATGATGTCGTTGAACGCGAAGACGGCGGTGAGGTCCGGGCGGCGGCTGAGGAGTTCCCGGAGCGCGCTCTCCCCGCCCTCGACGCTCTGGTCGGCGCGGGCCACGGAGCCCGCCTCCAGTCCGCACGCGGCCATCGCGGCGTCGAACCACCGGTGCCGGATGCTCGGTTCGGGGCGGCCGGAACGGGCGGAGTGGTCAGGGCGGTCGGCGTGGTCGAGCATGCCGATGCGCCGGTGTCCCGCCTCGGCCAGGTGCCTGATCGCCGCGTGCACCCCCTGCTCGCCGTCGATCCGGATCGAGCTGAACCGCGGGGTGCGGGGTTCGCGGTCGATGAGCACCACGGGCAGTCCCCGGGTCAGCCTGTCGATCTCGTCCTCGGGCAGGTGGAGATAGCCCACCACGGCGTCGACCTGGGACGCGATCACCTCCAGCGTGCCCCGCTCCTCCTCGGCCCGGTCGCCGGTGTCGTACACGACGACGTGCCAGCCGCGGTCCCGGGCCGCCTCCAGCGCGGCCGCGGCGACCTCGGTGAAGAACGGGTTGAGCAGGTCGGGGATCACCAGGCCGACGCTGACGGTGTCCTGCCGGACCAGCCCCCGGGCGAACCGGCTGGGCCGGTAGCCGAGCGCGAGGGCGGTGTCGAGGACGCGCTGCTTGGTGGAGACGCCGATCTCGCCCTTGTCGTTGAGCGCCCGGGACACGGTCTGCCGGGACACGCCCGCGGCCCTTGCCACATCGTCGATCGTGACCCTACGGGTCCCGGTCCCCGACGACGCCATGACTCACCTCCGCGTAATCGCCGACGCGCCAGCGTCGCAGGGACACCGAGTATGCCCCGCCGGGCCGACGCCTTGACACTCCGTCCTTCCGGAGCCCAGACTCCGAACCGCTTCCCGTTACCGCTCCCGTGAGCGCTCACGATACCGCTCACGGAACCCGTTCGAACTCGTCCTCGGCCTCTTCCGCCGGCATCGAGAAAGTTGTGACGCCTTGCCCTCCGAGTCGCTCTCCCCGTCGCCCTCCGAGCCCCGCGCCCACGTGTCGGACCCCGCCCCCTGGCACGGCGCCCTGCGCCCGGCCCGCTCCTGGCTGCACTCCGACGCCCCGTCCCGCTCGCTGAACGGCCCCTGGCGCTTCCGGCTGTCGCCCACGGCCGCCGTGAGCGAGGAGTTCGCGGCCGAGGACTTCGACGACCGGGCCTGGGGCGGCATCCCGGTGCCCGCGCACTGGGTGCTGGAAGGCGACGGCGCCCACGGCCGGCCGATCTACACCAACGTCCAGTACCCGTTCCCGATCGACCCGCCGCACGTCCCCGACGAGAACCCCACCGGCGACTACCGCCGCCACTTCGACCTCCCCGCCGACTGGCGGGACGCCGAGCGGGTCGTCCTGCGGTTCGACGGCGTGGAGTCGCTGTTCCGGGTGTGGGTGAACGGCGTCGAGATCGGCGGCGCGAGCGGCAGCCGGCTGGCCCACGAGTTCGACGTGACGTCCGCGGTCCGCCCCGGTGACAACGTCGTCGCCGTCCGGGTCCACCAGTGGTCGGCTGCCAGCTACCTGGAGGACCAGGACCAGTGGTGGCTGCCCGGCATCTTCCGGGACGTCACCCTGCTCGCCCGCCCGGCCGGCGGCATCGAGGACGTCTGGCTGCGCACCGGCTACGACGGCGGGCGCGGCCGCGTCGAGCCGGAGGTCACCGCCCGCGCGGCCGCGTTCCCGGTCACCCTGCGCATCCCGGAACTGGGCGTGGAGCGGGTCTGGGAGACGGCGGCCGACGTGGCGCCCGTCGACGTCCCGGAAGTGGAGCCGTGGTCGGCCGAGCGGCCCCGGCTCTACGACGCGACCGTCTCCTCGGCCGCCGAGACCGTCGCCCTGCGGCTCGGCTTCCGCACCGTCGAGATCCGCGGCGACCAGTTCCTGGTCAACGGCCGCCGGGTCGTCTTCCACGGCATGAACCGGCACGAGACCCACCCCGAGCGCGGCCGGGTCTTCGACGAGGCGCACGCCCGCGCGGACCTGGCCCGGATGAAGCGGTTCAACGTGAACGCCATCCGCACCAGCCACTACCCGCCGCACCCCCGACTGCTCGACCTCGCCGACGAACTCGGCTTCTGGGTCGTCCTGGAGTGCGACCTGGAGACCCACGGCTTCGAGAAGGGCGGCTGGGCCGGCAACCCGGCCGACGACCCCGCCTGGCGCGCGGCCTGCCTGGACCGCATCGAGCGCACCGTCGAGCGGGACAAGAACCACCCCGGCATCGTGATGTGGTCGCTCGGCAACGAGTCGGGCACCGGGGCCAACCTCGCCGCCATGTCCGCCTGGGTGCACGCCCGTGACCCCGAGCGGCCCGTCCACTACGAGGGCGACTACACCGGCGACTACACCGACGTCTACTCCCGGATGTACGCGACGGTGCCGGAGACCGAGCAGATCGGCACCGACGGCTCCCGCGCTCCGCTGCTCGGCTGCACCCCCGCCCAGGGCGCCCGGCAGCGCACCAAGCCGTTCCTGCTCTGCGAGTACGCCCACGCCATGGGCAACGGGCCGGGCGCCCTCGACCAGTACGAGGCCCTCGTCCACCGGTTCCCGCGACTGCACGGCGGCTTCGTCTGGGAGTGGCGCGACCACGGCATCCTGGCCACCGCCCCCGACGGGACGCCGTACTACGCCTACGGCGGCGACTTCGGGGAGGTCGTGCACGACGGCAACTTCGTGATGGACGGGATGGTGCTCAGCGACGACGTGCCGACGCCCGGCCTCCACGAGTTCAAGGCGGTCGTCCAGCCGATCCGGTTCGCCTTCGACGGCGACAAGCTCGTCATCACCAACCTGCGGCACTCGGCCGACACCTCCGACCTGCGCTTCCGCTGGCGCGTCGAGCACGACGGCGTCCCCGTGGAGGCGGGCGAACTGGAGCCGCCCCTGCTCGCGGCGGGCGAGTCGGGCCGGGTCCCGCTGCCCCCGGTCGCGGTGGCCGCGGACGCCGAGACCTGGCTGACCGTCGAGGCGGTGCTGGCGGCGGACACGGCCTGGGCGCCCGCCGGGCACGAGGTCGCCAGTGCCCAACTGGACCGCTCGGTACGGCGTCCGGTGCCCGCCGTCCGCCCCCGGTCGGGCTGGCGGCCGGACCAGGGGAACCGCACGCTCGGCATCGCCGAGTTCACCGGCGGCACCCTCACCCGCCTCGCCGGACGTCCCGTGACCGGCCCCCGGCTGGAACTGTTCCGTGCGCCCACGGACAACGACGAGGGCACCGCCGACCGGCTGGAGGGCAGCGACGCCAGCACGGCCGACGTGTCCAGCGCCGCCCTGTGGCGCCGGGACGGACTCGACCGCCTCACCACCCGGCGCGTCAGCGTGGAACACGCCACGGACGCCCTGCGCACCGTCGACCGGGTCTCCGCCGCCGACTCGGTGCTCTCGGTGACGGTGGAGTCGCTCTGGTCGGTCGAGGACGGCGAGCTGGAACTGCGCGTCGAGATCGAGCCCTCGCGCGGCTGGGCGACGGTCTGGCCCCGGATCGGCGTCCGCTTCGAACTGCCCGACGGCACGGCCCCGGTGGACGGCGCCGAGTGGTTCGGCCTGGGCCCCCTGGAGTCCTACCCGGACAGCATGCGGGCGGCCCGCGTGGGCCGCTTCCGGGCGACCGTCCACGACCTGTCGGTGGACTACGCCCGCCCCCAGGAGACCGGCCACCGCTCCGGGTTCCGCCGGCTGACGCTGACCAGCGGGGCCACCGCGGCGCTGCGCGTCGAGGCACTCCCCGACACCCGTGGGCGCCGCCCCGGCTTCACCCTCACCCGGCACACCCCGCAGCAGCTCGCGCGCGCCGCCCACCCGCACGAACTGCCGGAGTCCGGCACCAGCCACCTCATCGTCGACGCGGCCCAGCACGGCCTCGGCTCCCGGGCCTGCGGACCCGACGTGTGGCCCGAGTTCGCGCTGCGCCCCGAAGCCCGCACGATCAGACTGCGCCTCAGGGCGGGCGCTCAGGAACAGTTCTGACAGTCCGCCGGCCGGGCTCCGAACTCGCCTGCGGGGGAGGGGGGTCGGCCGGAGCGGCAGCCGACGGCACGGCGCCGGCGTGCGCGCTCAGCCCGCCGCCGTCGGCTCCGTCACCCAGCCCGCCGCCAGGACCAGCCGGGTCCCGCGGTGCACGGCGAGGAAGCCGAACGGCCGGTCGAGGGTGACCCGCACGACGGTCGACTCGTGCCGGTGGTGCGGCGGCGCGCCGCCCGGCGCCGCCACCACGGCGGTGACCGCGGCGGCCCGGAAGCCCAGCGGACCGAACTCCGCGACCGCGGACTGCCCCGCCGCACCGATGGCGAGCGGGGCGGCGCTGATCCCGGGGAAGTGCCCCTCGCGGGCGTCCGCGGCCGTGGAGAGCCCGAACAGCCCGTGATGCTGCAGGAGATCGTGATCGGCGCGGACCGTGAAGCCCGGGGTGGTCACGTCGAGCCGGATCGGGTCCGGGGCGACGGAGGGCCGGCGTTCCACGACCACGCCCGGCCCCGCGGGTCCGTAGGGGAGCTGTCCGCCGGTCGTCACCGGCAGGGTCCGCTCCAGGACGCCGATGCCGGTGTGCAGCACCTGCCCCGGGGACATCCCCTCCGCGCCGAGCACCAGGTGCACGTCGAGGCCGTTGTCGCCGAGCACCTTCAGCGTGGTGACGTCCCCGTCCGGGCCCGCGGTCACGCAGATCCGGTCGAGCCGGACGCTGCTGCGCCGCAGACCGGCCAGGGTACGGCCCTGCCAGGGCCCGGAGCCGGGCCGCAGCACCGTCTCACCGAACGGGTGCTGCCATCGCGTGCGCAGCGCCAGCGCGGTCGCCAGCACCAGCCGGGCGTCGTCGGCGAGCCGGACCGGCAGGCGTTCGACCAGCCCCTCGGTGCGTTCGGCCGCCCACGCGTCCAGCGCCTCCCGGGAGGCCGCGGGATCGGGGCCGAGCACCCCGAGCGCGTCCGCGGGCAGCCCCGCCGCCCACGGCTCGCGCGGTTCCAGCGCCCGGTCGGTCCACAGCCCCAGTGCCGCTCCGACGCCCGGCATCGAGTCGAGCCCGGCGAGTAACTCCCGCGCACCGGCGGCGGCCTGGTCCGCTTGCAGTCCCACGGCCCGGGTCAGCTCGTCCCGGGCCGGGCCCGTGGCGCCGTCGGCGAGGAAGGCCAGCAGCGGCCAGACACCGGCCGCCGAGAAGACCGTGCCCTGTCTGGTCTGCAGGGCCCAGCGAGCGGTGAGCGCGTTGACGGCGCGGACGGTGTCGTTCATTCGTCGTGCTCCCAGGAGTGTTCGCGGAAGGGAGAGGATCCGTCGCCCGGCCCGCCGCGAGGGCGAGCCGGCGGTGCCGGTGCGGGGCGGGCGAGGCGGAGCGGTGGCCGGCCACGAAGGAGCCCGGTGCGTTCGCCGGCCCGCCGCACGACGGCCGCCTTCCCCACCCTCATGACGCCCCCGTTCACGGCGCGCTTACGATGCGCCCAGTCGTACATCAGTTCAGCCGTGCGTTTCCCCGCGGCCCGACGCCCCCTCAGGAGCACGGTACCGGTGTCCATACCTCCGCCCCCCGGCCCCCACCAGCCACAAGGGCCCTACCCACCGCCTCAGTCGGGCCGGCCGCAGTACCCGCACCACCCGCAGGGGCCGTACGCGCAGCAGCCGCCCGCGCCGTATCCGGGGCCGTACCAGCAATGGGGGCAGGGGTACGGGCCCCCCGTCCCCCAGCCGCCCGTCAACGGGCTCGCCATCGCCTCTCTGGTGCTCGGGCTGCTGTGCTGCCTGCCGGGGGTCGGACTGGTGCTGGGGCTGATCGGGCTGAGCCAGATCCGCAGGCGCGGTGAGCGGGGCACGGCGATGGCGGTCGTCGGGTCGGTCTTCTCGTCGCTCGGGCTGGCCCTGTGGGTGCTGCTGCTGGCCTCCGGCGGGGCCGGCGAGTTCTGGGACGGCGTCAAGGAGGGCGTGCACGACAGCGCCAGCCTCTCGCTCGCCACCGGCGACTGCTTCGACACCCCCGACGGCACGCTCACCGGCGACCTGGTCTCCGACGTCGACGTCGTGGACTGCGCGAAGGCGCACGACGGCGAGGTCTTCGCCACCTACCGGCTCACGGGCTCCTCCTACCCGGGCGACGACAGCGTCGGCGACTGGGCCGACCGGCGCTGCTCCGCCCTGGAGGACGGCTACGCGATGGACGGCTGGGCCGTCCCCGGCGACGTCGGCGTGTACTACTTCACGCCCAGTGAGGACAGTTGGCGGTCCGGCGACCGGCAGGTGGCCTGCGTCTTCGGCAACACGACCGAGGGCAGGACCCTGTCCGGCTCGCTGCGCAACGACGCGAGTGTGCTGGACGACGACCAGGTCGTCTACCTCGACGCCGCGCACGTTCTCAACTCCGCCCTCGGCACCGTCCCGGAGGCGCGGTACGTCGAGGACGACCTGCCCGGCTACCGGAAGTGGGCGGACCGGATGACCACCGCGCTCGGCAAGCAGACCGCGATGCTGCGCGCGCACGGCTGGGACCCGCACGCGCGGCGGCCGGTGGCCGACCTGGTCGCGGACCTCGGCAGGGCGAAGGCGGAGTGGGCGAAGGCCGCGCGCGCCACGGACGCGGACGCGTACTACGCCCACTACGACAAGGCGTCGGCCCTGCTCGCCCCGCAGCGGACCGTCACGGCGCGCAAGGCTCTGGGCCTCGCCACGACCCCGCCCTCGGACGGCGCCGGGCACGGCGGGGCCGGCGGTGGAGGAAGCGACTCCGGCGCGGAGGTGTGATCGCGGCCATAACGGGGAGAAAGTGCCTGCGTAAAGCCTTCCCGGGCCCTATGTCATCACATCGAGTGATTCTCTGGCCTTTGCTTGCACCGCTCAACCCACGGTTGCCACGCTGTTGCTGTCTGTACAACCTGATGGGAGCGGCCAGTGACTTTCGGTGAGCAGCCGGCGTATCTGCGTGTCGCGGGTGATCTCCGCAAGAAGATCGTCGACGGTTCGCTGCCGCCGCACACCCGGCTGCCCTCCCAGGCTCGCATCCGCGAGGAGTACGGCGTCTCGGACACCGTCGCCCTGGAGGCCCGCAAGGTGCTGATGGCCGAGGGGCTGGTCGAGGGCCGCTCCGGCTCCGGCACCTACGTGCGCGAGCGGCCCGTGCCCCGGCGGGTGGCCCGGTCGGGCTTCCGCCCGGCCGGCGGTGCCACCCCGTTCCGGCAGGAGCAGTCCGACGCGGCCGCGCGTGGCACCTGGGAGTCCAGCAGCGAACAGACCGAGGCCGGTGCCGCGATCGCCGACCGGCTCGGCATCCGCCCCGGGGACCGCGTGATGTGCACCCGCTACCTGTTCCGCGACGCGGGCGAGCCGATGATGCTCTCCACCTCCTGGGAGCCCCTCGCCGTCACCGGCCGCACCCCTGTGATGCTGCCCGAGGAGGGCCCGCTCGGCGGGATGGGCGTGGTCGAGCGGATGCGCGCCATCGACGTCGTCGTGGACAACGTCACCGAGGAGGTCGGCGCCCGCCCCGGCCTCGCCGAGGAGCTGCTCGTGCTGGGCGGCGTCCCCGGCCATGTCGTCCTGGTGATCCAGCGGACGTACTACGCCTCGGGCCGCCCGGTGGAGACCGCGGACGTCGTCATCCCGGCCGACCGCTACCGGGCGTCCTATCACCTGCCGGTGAAGTAGCGCCCGTACCACCTCAGCGTGAAGTAGCGCACACCCTTGCGGCGGCGGACGCCGTCACGCCGGGGCGCGGACCGGATCCCCGCCGCTGAAGTCCGGCTGTTCTCCCAGGTCAATCGGGTCTTCCCGTCATGCCCGCGGCCCGCACCGGGAGGCGCGCGGACGGCGTGTTCGTCGCCGTGCGCCCCGCCGTTCTGGCTGGTTGCGTACCTCTTTGTGAAAAGCCGTATTCGCTGCGTAAAGGTTAGGCGTACGCTCGGGCATATGCGGAGTGCGGTTTCCTTGGTGGGGCGGGGACGGGCGGGAGCCGGGAGATGCGGAGGGGCGCGATGACGGAAGGCACGGTCTCTCTCCCCTGGCTGGTCATACGGCAGGACGACAACGGCAATCGCTACCGCGTCGGCCGGTACGCGACCCGGGCCGAGGCGCAGAAGATCGCCGACAGTCTCGACGACCGCGGACACAAGCAGCTCTACTGGGTCGAGCGCATCGGCCACAGCAACGGGGACGCCGGCCGGCACTGAGCCTCCCGTAGGCTCCGGCCCATGAGCGAACGGATCGTGGTGGTCGGAGCGGCCCTGCTCGACGCCGGCCGCCTCCTCGCAGCCCGCCGCAGCGCACCCCCCGCCCTGGCCGGCCGCTGGGAGCTCCCCGGCGTTCATTAGGCAGGTCGGTTGTCGGGGTGCGGTTCGTCGGCTGGGTATCGGCCAATCTCGTCGGTGTGCTCCGCCTCGGTAGGGTCTCTCCTGGCCAGGTTCGGGACGAGAGTAAGGAGGGCGCTGCCGGTGCTGATCGACACGGTCGCCTGGGTACGGATCGAGGATGGTCGGATCCTGTGCGCCCGTCCACGGGGCAAGGACGTCTTCTACATCCCCGGAGGCAAGCGCGAGGGTGCGGAGAGCGACCTGGAAACACTGGTGCGCGAGATCAAGGAAGAGCTGACGGTCCTGCTCGATGTGGAGACCGTGGCCCATGTGGGGACGTACGAGGCTGACGTACCTGGCCTCCAGGATGGCGCAGTGGTGCGGATGGCCTGCTACACCGCCGGGTATCGGGGGGAATTGACCCCGAGCAGCGAGATCGAGGAGGTGGCGTGGTTCTCGTACGCAGACCGTGACAAGGTGCCACCCGTCGATCAGTTGCTCTTCGACGACCTCAAGTCCTGTGGCGATCTGGCATGACCGAGCCACAAGGAGTACGGATGCGTGGGCATTCGGCACAGGGCTGGACGAGGATCTCTTCCCCCCGCTGACCTAGGGCGATTTCAGAGGCTGGGCAGTCTGCGAGGCTCGATGCGTTCCTCCGCTGCCCCGTCACCCTCGCGTCTGACTATGTAGGCACCCCTGCCCGGTACTTCTGCCACCGCCTCCACCAACTCCGTTCCACGGTAGACGAGGCCGACGCCGTCGTCCGTGCAGTGAGCCGTCGGAAGGGTGCCGTCCGCCACCAGCTGGTGGATCAGCGGGCGTCGGGCCACGTCCGAGTCGTAGTGCACGCCATTGCTGTATGGCAGGAGCCCGAGCGCATTCGTGACCGGGCGCAGTTCCGGTCCGAACGAGTCGGTCGCGCCTCCCTGGAACCAGCAGATGGATCCTGCGCTGACCCCGCTGAGCACGACGCCGGCCTGCCACGCGCGGTGCATGATGCGGTCCAGACCGTGCGCCCTCCATACAGCCAGCAGATTGACCACCGAGCCTCCCATGACCCAGACGACGTCGTGGTCGAGGACCGAACCTTCGACGTCCTCTACGTTGGGCATGGGGAACAGATGCAGAGGCGTGAGATCGAACCCCGCTATTCGCGCGGCCTCGGTCATGCGAGCCGTGAAGTGCTCGGCATCTCCGATGGCGGTGCCGACATACATGATGCGTGGGCGTCGGCCGTGCACTCCGGCGAGGTCGATCGCATGATGCACCAAACCATCAAACATCACCCTGGTGCGCCCTCCGACGCGGTGCCCGCCGGAGGTCGCGATGATGGTCGGTTCCACTGCCGTCATGGTCGTGATCGTATCGGTGGCTATGGGCGGAAGGGCATCTGCCTTGGTCACCTCGGGCCAGTGGCCGACGCCGATGCAGTGTGTGTGGGGCGCCAGCTGCGTTGCCCTGAAGGGGTCAGCCTCCGCGGACCGGTCGCCGCCGCGCAGGCAGGTTGGTGATGTGGGCGCCGTCGGCCCCCTCGCGGGCGGCGTGCAGTTCCAGATCGAGCTCGCCGACCAGTCGGCGCAGGGCCGCCGTCGTCTCGCGCTCTCTGGGCAGGGCGGACGCGGACTCAGCCAGCTTCTGTTTCAGTGCGGCGTTCTCCTCGGCCAGAGACCGGGCGAGCGCAGGGGTGTGGTGCTGGGCCCGTACCCGGGCCTGGAACTCCTCGACGAGGTCCTTGTGAATGCCGTAGACGGCATCCCGGCGCAGGCCGGACTCACGCAGCAACTCCGTGACGGTCAGGCGGCCGGACTTCGAGTGCAGAGGAGTGCCGTCGAGGAGGCGGTCGGCGGCGGCTCGCAGGGCGGCGCGTTCGGTGTCGTGATTGCGCGGGCGGCAGGCGGTCATGCCGGTACTCCTTCGGTGTCGGGGTGTTCGTGGCGGTGGATGGGCCGTGGCCCAGAGTGGGCACTCGCGCCGCACCTGCTCACGCTCGGACTCGCCCAGCAGGCTCTCCGGATCGGTCTTGCGCAGCCAGCTCTCGGCGATGCGCCGGTTCGCCGCGACGACGGTGTCCTCCCAGCTGTGCGGCTTCTTCGGAAGACCGTTCGCCGACAGCCTCACCCACAGCGGCTCAAGGCCCTGCGGCGTTCGCCGGAACAGCAGGCGGTGCTCGTCCGGCGGCAGCTCGTCCTCTCCGAATCTGGCGAGATCCGGGTCTTCGGTGGCTGGGTTGGATGTGCGGCTGCCGCCGCGTGGGCGCGGCGAGCCACGACGTAGCCGCTCCCGCGCGACCGCCGCACCCCCCGAGCCGGTAGGCGCCCGGCCCCCGGCGTAAGCCATCCGCACCACAGTGCGCCCGCCCCCGTGGTACTGCCCCCGGTAATCGGGTATGTCCCCATTAACCCCATGAAACCGGATATGGCCGGGCTAGCCGCCCCGGAAGCGACTGGGAAGTGATCGGTGTGATCGACACCGAAGGTGACACCGCCGAGTGGACCTTTCCCGCGGAGCCGGGCGCCGTGCGCACCGCCCGGACCGCGGTCCGTGACCAACTGCGCGGCTGGGGCCTCGACGGCCTCGCCGACCTCGCCGCCCTGCTCGTCAGCGAGCTGGTCACCAACGCGCTCCGGCATGCCACCGGCCCCATCGGCGTCCGCCTCGTCCGCCCCCCGCAGCTCGGCGACGCCCTGCGCGTCGAGGTGTCCGACCCGCTTCCCGACCCACCGCACGAGCGCGCCGCCAGCCCCGACGACGAGAGCGGCCGAGGTCTCCAGCTCGTGGCGGGTTCCTCGCGCAGCTGGGGTACCCGCCCAGGAGACAATGGCAAGACGGTCTGGTTCGAGCTGGCCGTACCCGGCTGAAACGGCTGAAACGGCTGAACCGGGTGTACACCCGGTGCGCCGCGGTCCACCCACGAGAGTGGCTGATCAACGCATGCCGGACTACGTGATTCGACGGCGTGTTCCCTGGTTAGAAGACTGGGAGTGTTGTCACGGTACGGTCCGGAAATCGTCGGGACCGTGCTGTGATCGTGAACACCGTGTCGGGCGGCGCCGTAGTGCTGGATACTGCGGGCAGCCGCACACCCGGTGACCGGTACCGGGCGCGGTGAGCTGGAGGGGACGGTTCGCGTGAGCGAGATACCAGCTGAGGCCACGGAGTCCGAGGACCCGTCGGACGGCGTGAGGGCGGGGACCGCGGAGACGGCCGCGGCCTCTGGCGACGCCATGTGGCAGAGCAGCCCGCCCGGCTCCATCTACGACTACATCAAGGTCGCCTCGTTCTCCATCGGCGCCGGCGGCCTGGTCGAGCAGTGGAGCCTGCGCGCCGAGCAGATCTTCGGCATCCCCGCCGAGCGGGCCGTCGGCATGGACCCGATCGAGGCGTTCGTCGACCCCGACCTGCGCGAGCGCGGCCAGCGCAAGATGGCCGAGATCCTGGACGGGCGGGAGTGGACCGGCGTCGTCCCGTTCCGGATGCCCGACACGGCCGACGGCGAGCGCGGCGAGGAGGGCATCGCCGAGGTCTACGTCATGCCCACCCGTACCGCCGAGGGCGAGAACGCGGCCGTGTGCATCGTGGTCGACGTCCGCACCCTGCGCCGCATCGAGACCGACCTCGCGGCCTCGCAGTCGATATTCGGTCAATCTCCCTTCGGCTTCCTGCTCATCGACACCGACCTGCGGATCCGCCGCGCCAACGCCCGGTTCTCCTCCATCTTCGGCGGCACCCCCGAGGACCACCGCGGCAAGGGCGTCCACGACTACCTGCCGCGCTCCGAGGCCGAGCGGGTCGCGGCCACCCTGCGGCGGGTCCTGGAGACCGGCAACTCCATCACCGACATGCACGTCACGGGCTTCGTGCCGGGCTCCGAGGAACGCCGGCACTGGTCCATCAACCTCTACCGGGTGCACAGCGGCACCGGCCGCCCCATCGGCATCGCCTGGCTCGGCCTCGACATCACCGCGCGCCGCGCCGCCGCCCGCGAGGCCGCCGCCGCCCGGCGCAACCTCGCCCTGCTCAACGAGGCCGGCGCCCGCATCGGCAACTCCCTCGACCTGGAGACCACCGCCCGCGAACTCCTCGACGTGGTCGTCCCCGGCTTCTGCGACCTCGCCACCGTCGACCTCTACCAGGGCCTGCTGGCCGGCGACGAGACCCCGCCGGGACTTGCCGACGGCAGCGCCGAACTGCGCCGGGTCGCCTTCGCCAGCGCGGTCTCCGACGCACCCTTCGTCGGCGGCGGCGCCCCGGTCGCCGTCGGCGCGGTCCACCACTACCCCTTCAACTCGCCGTGCGCGGACGCCCTGCGCACCGCCCGCCCGCAGCACGTGCCGGCGGCGGAGGGCGGCCTCGTCCAGTCCACGCTGGCCGTACCCATGGTCGCCCACGACACGGTCGTCGGCCTCGCCCAGTTCGCCCGCACCAAGGGCAGCGAGCCGTTCGGCGACCGCGACCGGGAGCTCGCCGTGGAGCTGGCCGCCCGTGCCGCCGTCTGCATCGACAACGCCCGCCTCTACCGGCGCGAGCACGAACGCGCGCTGATACTGCAGCGGTCCCTGCTCCCGCCCGGCGACCCGGAGGCCTCCGGCCTGGACATCGCCTGCCGCTACCTGCCGGGCAACGCGGCCACCGAGGTCGGCGGCGACTGGTTCGACGTCATCGAACTCCCCGGCCACCGCACGGCGTTGGTGGTGGGAGACGTGATGGGCCGGGGTCTACGCGCGGCGGTCGCGATGGGTGAACTCCGCACCGCGGTCCGCACGCTGGCCCTGCTCGACCTCGAACCGGCCGAGGTGCTCTCCGCGCTGGACGAGATCGCCCGCGGCCTCGGCACCCCCGGCGGGGTCCAGCAGGCCACCCGCACGGCCCGCCAGCCCCGCGACGCCGACCTCTCCGAGGTCTACCTCGCGACCTGCGTGTACGCGGTCTACGACTCCGTCACCAGGCGCTGTACGTTCGCCAACGCCGGCCACCTGCCGCCCGTCCTCGTGGAGCCCGGCGAGGCCGCCCTGATGCTCGACGTGCCGCCCGGCATGCCGCTCGGCGTCGGCGGCGAGCCCTTCGAGGAGGTCGAGGTGGACCTCCCCGAGGGCTCCCTGCTCGCCCTCTACACCGACGGCCTGGTCGAATCCCGCGACCACCCCCTGGACGAGGGCCTCCAGGCGTTCGTCGGCGCGCTCACCGACCCCTCCCGGCCCCTGGAGGACGTCTGCGACCACGTCCTCAACACCCTCGACACGCATCACGGCGAGGACGACATCGCGCTGCTGATGGCACGTGTCCAGGGGTTGCCGGCCGAGTCGGTCGGCGACTGGACCCTGCCGCGCGAGCCGCGCAGTGTGGGCCGCGCCCGCGAGTACGCCCGCGGCCAGCTCCTCACCTGGGACCTGGAGCCGCTGGTCGACACGACGGAGCTGCTGGTCAGCGAGCTGGTCACCAACGCGCTGCGGTACGGCGAGGGCGAGATACGGCTGCGCCTGCTGCTCGACCGCACGCTGGTCTGCGAGGTCTGGGACTCCGGCCTGGTGCAGCCGAGGCGCCGCCGGGCGCGGGACACCGACGAGGGCGGACGCGGACTGCAACTGGTCGGTCTGCTCAGCGCGGCCTGGGGCTCACGCCGGACGCCGCGGGGGAAGACGGTGTGGTTCGAACTCCCGCTGCCCGACGGTGAAACAGGCCTGACCGACCCCGCGGAGGCGCTGCTCAGCCTGTTCTGACCGTTTTACGGTGCGGCCCCGCGGGGGCTGGTCGCGCAGCCCCCGCGCCCCTTTGGGGCGCTGTGGTGAGCGCATGCCGCTGCGGTCCGCGCTCGTGAGGAGGCGCTCGCGCAACCCCCTGCTTTCAGGGGCGCGGGGAACTGCGCGACAAGCAAGCCCCCACGCACCCGCAGCCGCCCGACGGCGATCCGCAGCACCCCCTGACGCGCTACCCCAACCGACTCCGGCTCTCCGGCCCCCCGAACGCCACCACCGGCCCCCCGTCGGCCTCCTCCCCCCGCAGCACACCCCCGAGCACCGCCCCCGCCACCCCGCTCCCGTGCGCGGCGTCCCCGGCGAACGGGTTGCCGTGCGCCCGTACGTCCCGCTCCGCCAGCTCCCGCGCCTTCCGGGCGAGCCGGTCCGCATCCGCCGGCGCCGCACCCCGCGCCCCGGCCAGCAGCGCCCGAGCCTGTGCCCCCACCGCCCCACGGTGCGTCCCCACGAAGTCGTCCGCCGCCCCCAGCGCGCTCCGCGCGACCAGTTCCGCCCCCGTCGCGATCACCCCGGACCGGCCGCCCCCCGTCCCCTCCACGGCCCGCACCACCCGGCGCAGGGCGTCCAGCGGGTCGTACAGCCCCCCGGTCACCTCCTGCCGCACGGCGGCCAGCACGACGTCGGCATGCGTCAGCCGCGCGGGCGCCGCCGTCGCCCGCAGCCCAGCCAGCTCCGCCTCCGCGCCCGTCAGAGCGGCCGGCAGCAGCTCCGCCGCCGTCCGCAGCTCCCGCGTCAGCCGTGTCACCCCGCCCAGCAGCACCCCGGCCTGCGCCACGGCGCCCTCGGCGGCCCGCACCCCCCGCCGGGACCCCGCGCCGTCACCCGAATCCGCGTCCTGACGGGCCTGGTTGAGCCGTGACGTCGCGAACACCAGCCGGTCCTTGGCCTGTTCGACGTATCCCACCACGGGCACGATCGCGGCCGCCCCGTACCGCGCACCCGCCTCGGCCAGCGCCCCCGCCACCCGGCCGGTCCGCCCCGCCAGCTCCCGGAACCGCCCCTCGGCCACCGCCAGCGCGTCCCGCGCGTCCCACTCGGCGTCGAACTCCGCGGCCGCCGCGTCCAGTTGCCGCCCCGCCTCCGCGCACCGCCCGACCACCCCGACCAGCGCCTGCCGTCGGCCGACGGCGTCCCCCGGTATCCCCTCCTCGTGCCGGCGCCATATCGCGAACGCGGCCGCCAGCTCGGTCTCGGCCACCCGCAGCGCCCGTGCCACGCCCTCGCCCCCGTCGACGTACCCGAGGGCCTCCCGGCCGGTCCGCACGCAGTCGTCGGCGAGGACCAGCGCGGACCGGGCCTGCCGCTCAAGGTCGACGGCCGACGGCGCCGGCGGCGCGGGGGAGACGATCCCCGGGGTGGTGCGCGAGCGGGCCCGCCGGGTCCGGCGTACGTAGCCGTAGCCGCCCAGCGCGCCGGCCACGGCCACGACCGCGAGCGGCAGGACGTAGTCGGTGGCCGGCACCCCGTCCGCCGCCTCGGCCGCGGCGACCGTGCCGCTCCCCGCCACGGGAGCCGGATCCTGAGCGGTACTCGTCGTCACCGGCAACACCAGCCAGACCACCCCGGTCACCCCGCCCAGCACCGCATGCCCCACCCGCACACCTATGTGCCCGGTGGCGCGCCTCGGCCGGCCCCGGATCATGGATGACGTCACATTTCGGAGCGTATGGGCAACTGGTCGGCTTCGCGACCGGGGCGGGACACGCGAAGGGTGACGAGATCAGAGGGGGCGGGGAGGACACAGCGATGGAAGGGCACAGGCCGGTTGATCCGGCGCACGGGACTCGTGGGCGACAATCCGCCAGGAGTCGAACATGTGTCCCCGGGTTCACTGATGGGGGTGATGGTGCCAGGAGTCAGGTGGGGGTGTGCGATCTTCGCTCGTATGGTCGTGCGTCAGCGGGGGGCGAGTGACCGGAGACGAAGCCGACTCGGTATGACCGTATGGTGGTCCGCCGCATGCCGAAGAACGGAGGATTCAATCCTTCTGGGGGTACTGTCCCGCCGCCGTTCATCCCCCGATGGTGGCTGAAGGAGGGCCGGGCCGTGTCGCCCGTCCGGTGGCTCGGACTGCTGTGATGTCGTCCTGCGCCGTGCGGCCCTCGCAGAGCCCGCACGGCGCGCACGTCGCCCGGCGGACGAGCCCCGCCCCGGATCGCGCTACCTTCGGCGTCGCCCTCTACGGGGACTTCGTCGCCACCGAGGACGACTGGACCTCTTATTCGGAAGGACTGGGTTCGTACGCCATGACAACCGCTCGTGCCCACCTCACCCGAGACGACCTCGCGTCGCTCTCCCGCGAGGCCCTCGGCCGTGTTCCCGCCGCCGTCACCCGCCTGCGCGGGGGGAGCAAGAAGGGCGTCTACCGGCTCGCCCTGGGCAACGGCCGGAGCGCGATCGCGTACGTCTGGTCCCCGGATGAGGACTACTGGGGGCCCGTCGACGCCGACATCCGCGACCCCTTCGCGCACGCGTCCGGGCTCGGCCTCTTCCTGTCCGCCCACGACCTGCTGACCGAACTCGGGGTGCGCACCCCGCGCCTGCTCTTCGCCGACGAGGACGCCGAACACCTGCCGGCCTACGCCGCGGTCGTCGAGGACGTCCGCGGCGGCAGCCTGGAGCTGCTGCTGCGCAGCGACCCCGGCGCCGCCCGGGTACCGCTGGCCCGGCTGGCCGGCACGCTCGGCGTGCTCCGCGAACGCGTCTCCTCGGGCTACGGCAAGGCCGTCCTCGTGGAGGAGGGCGGCACACCGCTCGGCAGCTCCTGTGAGCAGGTCGTCGCGGACCGCGCGATCCGCGACATCGCGGAGGTGGCCGACCGCGACCCCCGGCTGCGTCAGGTGCGGCAGGCGCTGGCCGAGCGCGTGCAGCAGCTCTACGACGCGGTCGAACCGCGCGAGACCGCCTCCCTCGTGCACGGCGAACTCGGACCGGACCACGTCCTGGTGACCGAGGAGGGCGATCCCGCACTGATCGACATCGAAGGCCTGATGTACTTCGACGCCGAATGGGAGCACGTCTTCCTGCAGCTCCGCTTCGGGCCCGCCTACGACGTGCTGCGCACCGCCGACCTCGACGAGGACCGGACGGCCCTGTACCGGCTGGCGATGCACCTCAACCTCGTCGCCGGGCCGCTCCGGCTGCTGGACGGCGACTTCCCGGACCGGGAACCGATGCGGGACATCGCCGAGTCCAGCCTCCGGAAGGTGCTCAGCCTCCTGCGGGGCGCCTCCTGATCTTCGAGCCGAGCCAGACGAGGGGGTCGTACTTGCGGTCCACCGCCCGTTCCTTCAGCGGGATCAGGGCGTTGTCCGTGATGTGGATGCCCTCCGGGCAGACCTCCGTGCAGCACTTGGTGATGTTGCAGTAGCCGAGGCCGTGGTCGTCCTGTGCCGTGCGCTTGCGGTCCAGGCCGGAGGTCTCGGCCGCGTCCAGCGGATGCATGTCCAGTTCGGCGATCCGCATGAGGAACCGCGGCCCGGCGAAGGCCGGCTTGTTCTCCTCGTGGTCGCGCACGACATGGCAGGTGTCCTGGCACAGAAAGCACTCGATGCACTTGCGGAACTCCTGCGAGCGGTCCACGTCCTCCTGGAACATCCGGTACTCGCCGGGGCCGAGACCGGCCGGCGGCACGAACGCCGGGACCTCCCTGGCCTTCTGGTAGTTGAAGCCGACGTCCGTGACCAGGTCGCGGATGACCGGGAAGGCGCGCAGCGGGGTCACCGTGACGGTCTCGTCCTGGGCGAAGACGGACATGCGGGTCATGCACATCAGCCGCGGCCGGCCGTTGATCTCCGCCGAGCACGAACCGCACTTGCCCGCCTTGCAGTTCCAGCGGACGGCGAGGTCCGCGGCCTGGGTGGCCTGGATGCGGTGGATGATGTCCAGGACCACCTCGCCGTCGTTCACCTCGACCTTGAAGTCCTCCAGGCCGCCGCCCTCGACGTCGCCCCGCCACACCCGGAAGTGGGCCGTGTAGCCGCTCATTCGTACAGCTCCTCTTCGGCGAGGTACTTGACCAGCTCCTCCTTCTCGAAGAGGGCGAGCAGGTCGGCTCGGATGGGGTCGGTGGTCTCGCGGGTGAGGTCGATCTGGCCGCGCTCCGGGTCGGTGGCCGCGAGCCCGCCGGTGGGGTCGGCCAGCCGGCAGAGGAGGTTCACGGGGCGCCACCGGCGGTCCATCGTCGGATGGTCCTCGCGGGTGTGCCCGCCGCGCGACTCGGTGCGCTCAAGGGCCGCACGCGCCACGCACTCACTCACCAGCAGCATGTTCCTGAGGTCCAGGGCGAGGTGCCAGCCCGGGTTGAACTGCCGGTGCCCCTCCACCCCGGCCCGGCGCGCCCGCACCCGCAGCGCGGCGAGCCGCTCCAGCGCCTGCTCCATCTCGCCCTCCCGGCGGATGATGCCGACCAGGTCGTTCATGGCCTGCTGGAGCTCCTGGTGGAGGGTGTACGGGTTCTCCGGCGGGCCGGCGTCCGGCTCCTGGCTCTCGGCGGAGAAGGGCCGCAGCGCCTCGGCCGCCGCCGCGTCGATCTGCTCCTCGGCCACGGCCGGCCGCTCGTCGAGGGCCGCCGCGTGTTCGGCCGCGTGCCAGCCCGCCCGGCGCCCGAAGACCAGCAGGTCGGAGAGCGAGTTGCCGCCGAGCCGGTTGGAGCCGTGCATGCCGCCGGCCACCTCACCGGCCGCGAACAGCCCCGGCACCCCGCGGGCGGCGGCGGTGTCGGAGTCCACCGCGACCCCGCCCATCACGTAGTGGCAGGTCGGCCCGACCTCCATCGCCTCCGCCGTGATGTCGACGTCGGCCAGCTCCTTGAACTGGTGGTACATGGAGGGCAGCCGGCGCCGGATCACCTCGGCCGGCATCCGCGTCGACACGTCCAGGAAGACCCCGCCGTGCGGGGACCCGCGGCCCGCCTTCACCTCGGAGTTGATGGCGCGGGCCACCTCGTCGCGGGGGAGCAGCTCGGGCGGGCGCCGGTTGTGGTCCGGGTCCTCGTACCAGCGGTCGCCCTCCTCCTCGGACTCGGCGTACTTCTCCTTGAAGACGTCCGGGACGTAGTCGAACATGAACCGCTTGCCCTCGGAGTTGCGGAGCACCCCGCCGTCGCCGCGCACCGACTCGGTGACCAGGATCCCCTTCACCGACGGCGGCCAGACCATGCCGGTCGGGTGGAACTGCACGAACTCCATGTTGACCAGCGGCGCCCCGGCCAGCAGGGCCAGCGCGTGCCCGTCACCCGTGTACTCCCACGAGTTCGACGTCACCTTGAAGGACTTGCCGATGCCCCCGGTCGCGACGACCACGGAGGGTGCTTCGAGGACGAAAAAACGGCCGGTCTCCCGCTCGTACGCGAAGACACCGCTGACGCGTGAGCCGTCTTTCAGGATCCTGGTGACCGTGCACTCCTGGAAGACCTTCAGCCGGGACTCGTAGTCACCGGTCTCCTTCCGGTCCTCCTGCTGGAGCGAGACGATCTTCTGCTGGAGGGTGCGGATCAGCTCCAGCCCGGTGCGGTCGCCGACGTGGGCGAGGCGCGGGTACTCGTGGCCGCCGAAGTTGCGCTGGGAGATCTTGCCGTCCTTGGTGCGGTCGAACAGGGCGCCCCAGGTCTCCAGCTCCCAGACCCGGTCCGGGGCCTCCTTGGCGTGCAGTTCGGCCATCCGCCACTGGTTGAGGAACTTGCCGCCGCGCAGGGTGTCGCGGAAGTGCACCTGCCAGTTGTCGTGCTCGTTCACGTTGGCCATCGCCGCCGCGATGCCGCCCTCGGCCATCACCGTGTGCGCCTTGCCGAACAGCGACTTGCAGATCACCGCCGTACGGGCGCCCCGCTCGCGCGCCTCGATCGCCGCGCGCAGGCCCGCCCCGCCGGCGCCGACGACCACGACGTCCCACCGCTGCCGCTCCACCGCTGCCATCACAAGCCCCAGTCCCTAGAAGAATCGCGGATCGTCGAAGACACCGGACGCGAGCAGATAGACGTAGAAGTCGGCGAGCGCCACGCTCACCAGCGACGCCCAGGCCAGCTGCATGTGCCGGGCGTTGAGCCGGCCGACGAACTGCCATGCCTTGTAGCGCACGGGGTGTCGGGAGAAGTGCTTGAGCTTGCCTCCGACGATGTGCCGGCAGGAGTGGCAGGACAGCGTGTACGCCCAGATCAGCACGATGTTGACCAGGAAGACGAGGGTGCCCAGGCCCATGTGGCCCCAGCGCTCGTGCGGGTCCCGGAAGGAGAGCACGGTGTCGTAGGTCAGCACGCAGGCGACCAGCAGGGCGAAGTAGAAGAAGTACCGGTGGACGTTCTGCAGGATCAGCGGGAAGCGGGTCTCACCGGTGTACTTCGCGTGCGGCTCGGCCACCGCGCAGGCGGGCGGGGAGGCCCAGAAGCTGCGGTAGTACGCCTTGCGGTAGTAGTAGCAGGTCAGCCGGAAGCCCAGCGGGAAGATCAGGATGATGATCGCCGGGGAGATCGCCCACCAGCTGCCGAAGACGTCGGCGTTCGGGCCGGCCGGCATGGTCCGGCAGTTCTCGGCCAGGCAGGGCGAGTAGAACGGCGAGACGTACGGCGCCGAGTAGTAGTGCGCGTTCGCGAACGCCCGCCAGGTCGAGTACACGACGAACGCGAACAGACCGGCCGCGGTGACGGCGGGCGCCAGCCACCAGCGGTCGGTCCGCAGGTGCGGGGCGGAGATCGCGGCGCGCGTACGGGTGCGTACGCCGCCGCTGTTCTGATGTGGTTCCGTACCAGTGGCCAATGGATGACTCCGGTCGGGTTCGGGGGAGGTGGCCTGCGGTCAGCGCTCCTAGGGGGCGTGCCGGTCGCGGGCGCCGAGACCCTCGTCGTCCGTGTCCGTCCACAGGTTGATGTCGTAGGGATCGTCGGAGATGGTCACGAGGTCGGGGCGGGTGCCCGGGGCGGCGGTGCTGGCCGCCTCCCGCAGCAGTGCCACGCTCTCGCGCAGGTGATCGGCATCGGCACGGACACGGCGCATCTCCAGCCCGCCGCTCCCGAGCTGCTGCTCCAGGCGGCCGACGGACCGGGTCAGGTCTGCTAGGCAACGCTGGACTGACGTCAGGTCGTCGTGCACGGACATGACGTGACCTCTCTTCCACGGACCCGGTGGTCCAAGGCGGCGACGTTCATGCGCCTGCGAGTGTTGCGCGTCACACCTGCGGATGTGAAGCCATGTGCAGCGATTGGCGGATTGCGCGCCTGAGTCGCACGCCCGCACG
Source organism: Streptomyces sp. NPDC051987 (assembly GCF_040680735.1). Taxonomy (NCBI): domain Bacteria; kingdom Bacillati; phylum Actinomycetota; class Actinomycetes; order Kitasatosporales; family Streptomycetaceae; genus Streptomyces; species Streptomyces sp. NPDC051987. The sequence goes on from NZ_JBFAXI010000094.1 coordinate 26,675, forward strand.
CGCTCTGTGTGCGCCGGGCACGAGCGCGGCATTGCGCCGCACGGGTGGCCTTTGGCAGCCCCCGCCGCCGTGTCGTACCCAGCCGGCGGACCCCGTCCATTTCAGTGGGGTCCGTACTTCTGACGTACATGTGATCAACTCCAAAATACCCCCAAATGTGAACAGACCGCACCCATGTTCACGGGGCCTCCCGGAGGTAAGCAGAGATGTCTCACCACGGCGTCGGCCACAGCGCCCCTTCAGGGGCGCGGGGAACTGCGCGAGCAACCACGACGGCGCGGCAGTCGAACGACGGCGGCACCTCCCGGCGCGACCAGCGGAACCTCGCGCGTGCCGTCGCCTTCCTCGCCGCAGGCGCGTTGACCGTCCCCCTCCTCGCCGGCTGCGGCTCCGACGACGAGGGCAGCAAGCCGCTGGCCGGCCAGGACATCGTGCCGGTCGCCCGCAACGCGGTCGCGGAGGGCGGCACCCTGAAGATGGCCGTGGACGCCGTGCCGGAGACCCTGAACACCTTCCAGGCCGACGCCGACGCGGGCACCACCCGGGTCGCCCAGGCCGTCCTGCCGTCGATGTTCACCATCGACGCCACCGGGAAGCCGGTCCGCAACCCCGACTACCTGGAGTCCGCGAAGGTCATCGAGACCGAACCCCGCCAGGTCGTCCTCTACAGGCTCAACCAGCAGGCCGTCTGGAGCGACGGCCGGGAGATCGGCGCCGCCGACTTCGCCGCCCAGTGGCGCGCCCTGTCCGGCAAGGACGCCGCCTACTGGACCGCCCGCAACGCCGGCTACGACCGCATCGCCCAGATCGAGCGCGGCGCCAACGACCTGGAGGTCCGGGTCACCTTCGAGCGGCCCTACGCGGACTGGCGGTCGCTGTTCTCACCGCTGTACCCGAAGGACGTCATGGGCACCCCGGACGCCTTCAACGACGGCGCGCGCCGCAAGCTCACCGTCACCGCGGGCCCCTTCCGGGTGGACAAGGTCGACACCGCGAAGAAGGACGTGGTCCTCACCCGCAACCCGCGCTGGTGGGGCCGCCCGGCCAAGCTCGACGAGATCGACCTGCACGCCGTGGACCGCGCGAAGCGGACGTCCGCACTCGCCGACGGCACGGTCGACGTCGCCGACATCGACGCCGCCGACGCCGAGCGCATCACCCTGGCCGGCCGCGAGAAGGGCACCGGGCTGCCGCTGCAGGGCGCCGGGAAGACCTCCGCCAAGAAGCTGCGGTCCTGGGCGCTGACCCTCGGCATGCACGAGGAGAAGCTGCCCGAGGGGCCGCAGAAGCTCCGCAGGAGCATCGCCAAGTGGCTGGAGCAGCAGCACGAGCTGCGCGACTTCGCCGTCCGCAAGTCGCTGGAGCCCGCCTACACCCAGCTCGCCCTCAACGGCTCCGAGGGCCCGCTGGCCGACGAGCGGGTGCGCCGGGCCGTCGCCCGCGCCCTCGACCGCCAGGCCCTCGCCAAGCTGGTGCTCACCCCGCTCGGGCTGCCCGCCGTGCCGGTCGGCAGCCACGTCGCCCTGTCCGGGCAGGCCGCCTACTCCGACGGCAGCGGGGCGGTCGGCAGCCTCGACACCCACGAGGCGCAGGCGCTGCTCGCAGACGCGGGCTGGGTGGCCGGCGGGCCGATCAGGAACCCGGGCAAGGCGGCCGGCGCGGAGGAGGAGAAGGGCGACAAGAAGGACGACAAGAAGAAGGAGGACGGCGAACAGGGCGACGAGTCGGACGGCGGGCACGACGGGCAGTACATCGTCGGCGAGGACGACAAGGGCTCGGACGACAAGGGCTCGGACGACAGGGACACGGACGACAGGGACACCCGCGACCACCAGAAGGACCACGCCCACGGAGCGCCGGGGGCGTACGCGCCGAAGGGCACGGCGGCGCCCAGGGGCGCGGGGGCGCCGGCCGGGCCGCTGGCCAAGGACGGGAAGGCGCTCTCGCTGCGGTTCGTGCTGCCGTCGGGGCCGGGTTCGGAGACGCTCCAGTCGGTCGCCGACCAGATCTCCAAGATGCTGGACCGGGTGGGGATCGCGACCGAGATCCAGAAGGTGCCGGACGACAGCTACTTCAAGGACCACATCGCGGCCGGGCAGTACGACCTCGCGCTGTACTCCTGGCCGTCGTCCGCGTACCCGGCGACGGACGCGCGGCCGATCTACGCGAAGCCGGTGGTGGCGGCCGACGGGTCGCTGAACGTGGAGCAGAACTACACGCGGGTCGGCACCGACCAGGTGGACCAGCTCTTCGACCAGGCGCTGGGCACACTGGACGAGGACGAGGCGGACGGGCTGCTGCGCAAGGCGGACTCCAGGATCTGGGCGTCGGCGGGATCGCTGCCGCTGTACCAGCGGCCGCAGCTCGTGGGCGCGCGCAAGGACCTGGTGAACGTGGGCGCCTTCGGCTTCCAGACGCCGGTGTACCAGGACATGGGATTCCTGAAGAAGGGGGCGAAGGTGTCGCCGAGCCCCAGCAAGGGGTAGGACGTGCGGGGCCGTCGTCGGCTGCGGGCGCGTGGGGGCTGTTCGCGCAGTTCCCCGCGCCCCTTGGTCTCACCGCTGTTCGCTCCCCGATAAGTGCCCTGAGCTGCATATACGTATCCCCGCGAGCCACCGGTCGATCGGCCCCGTACCATGGGGTGAGGCCGTGGCGTGTTCAGCCCGGCAGGCCCGCGTCACACGGACGTACGCAGAGGGCCTTCTCAACACCCCGGGAGTACGCCGCAATATGGCCACGCGCCACGACATCCGCAACGTCGCCATCGTCGCCCACGTCGACCACGGCAAGACGACCATCGTCGACGCCATGCTGAAGCAGGCCGGTGCCTTCGCCGCGCATCAGCTCGACTCGGTCGACGACCGCATGATGGACTCGAACGACCTGGAGCGTGAGAAGGGCATCACGATCCTCGCCAAGAACACCGCGGTGAAGTACCACCCGAAGGACGGCGGGGAACCGATCACCATCAACATCATCGACACCCCCGGCCACGCCGACTTCGGTGGCGAGGTCGAGCGCGGTCTGTCGATGGTCGACGGTGTGGTGCTGCTCGTCGACGCCTCCGAGGGCCCGCTGCCGCAGACCCGGTTCGTGCTGCGCAAGGCGCTCCAGCAGCGCCTGCCCGTCATCCTGTGCATCAACAAGACGGACCGCCCGGACTCCCGCATCGACGAGGTCGTCAACGAGACGTACGACCTCTTCCTCGACCTGGACGCGGACGAGGAGCAGATCGAGTTCCCGATCGTCTACGCGTGCGGCCGCGACGGCATCGCCTCGCTGACCAAGCCGGAGAACGGCACCGTCCCGGCCGACTCCACCAGCCTGGAGCCGTTCTTCTCCACGATCCTGGAGCACATCCCGGCGCCGTCCTACGACGAGGCCGCCCCGCTCCAGGCCCACGTCACCAACCTGGACGCCGACAACTTCCTCGGCCGTATCGCGCTGCTCCGCGTCGAGCAGGGCGAGCTCCGGAAGGGCCAGACGGTCGCGTGGATCAAGCGTGACGGCTCGATCAGCAACGTCCGGATCTCCGAGCTGCTGATGACCGAGGCGCTCACCCGCAAGCCCGCCGAGAAGGCCGGTCCGGGTGACATCTGTGCCGTCGCCGGTATCCCGGACATCATGATCGGTGAGACCCTCGCCGACCCCGAGAACCCCATCCCGCTGCCGCTGATCACCGTCGACGAGCCGGCGATCTCCATGGTCATCGGCACCAACACCTCCCCGATGGTCGGCCGCGGCGGCTCCGGCAAGGGCGCCGACGCGAAGGCGGCGGTCAAGGACCGCAAGGTCACCGCCCGCCAGGTCAAGGACCGCCTCGACCGCGAGCTGGTCGGTAACGTCAGCCTCCGGGTGCTGGACACCGAGCGGCCGGACGCCTGGGAGGTCCAGGGCCGTGGTGAGCTCGCGCTCGCCATCCTGGTCGAGACCATGCGCCGGGAGGGCTACGAGCTCACCGTCGGCAAGCCCCAGGTCGTCACCAAGGAGGTCGACGGCAAGGTCTACGAGCCCGTCGAGCGCATGACGATCGACGTGCCCGAGGAGCACATGGGCGCCGTCACCCAGCTCATGGGTGTCCGCAAGGGCCGTATGGACAACATGTCCAACCACGGCTCCGGCTGGGTCCGCATGGAGTTCGTCGTGCCCTCGCGCGGTCTCATCGGCTTCCGGACCGAGTTCCTGACCCAGACCCGCGGCACGGGCATCGGGCACTCCATCCACGAGGGTCACGAGCCCTGGTTCGGCACCCTGCAGACCCGTAACAACGGCTCCCTGGTCGCCGACCGCTCCGGCGTCGTCACCGCGTTCGCGATGACGAACCTCCAGGAGCGCGGTGTGCTGTTCGTGGAGCCCGGCACCGAGGTGTACGAGGGCATGATCGTCGGCGAGAACTCCCGCTCCGACGACATGGACGTCAACATCACCAAGGAGAAGAAGCTCACCAACATGCGGTCCTCGACGGCCGACGTGGCCGAGTCGATCGTGCCGCCGCGCAAGCTCTCGCTGGAGCAGTCGCTGGAGTTCTGCCGCGACGACGAGTGCGTCGAGGTGACCCCGGAGGCCGTTCGCATCCGCAAGGTGAACCTGGACGCCCGGGAGCGGGCCCGCGCCGCCAGCCGCGCCAAGCACGGCTGATCGGTCCGGATCGTTCCTGATCGCAGGACATCCGAGCCCGGGTGCCCCCATCATGGGGGCACCCGGGTTTTTTGCAACCCCTTTTTGCATGGGCGGAACTCGGCCACCTTCGAGCCGGTGTCCGAAATGCGGAGATCCTCGCCCGATAGCCATGTAACAAGTCCGTTTCGCGCCCTTCTCCCGTCGAACGCTTTGTCCATTTTTCGGAAGAACTACACGCCAGCTGTGACTGAATTGAGATTTAAAGACAGTGGTCGGCACCTGGCTCATGGCAGATAGTTAGCCGCGTAGCGCTCGGGTCAATGGGTCTCGCGTTGTGGGGACAACGCCCGACTCACGAGCACCAGGGGGTGTCTGACCCTCCGTCAGGGGTGTCGGAGGGTATGGACGGGAACCTCCTGTTGGTGAACACGTGAAGTCATGAGGAGAAGTCCCATGTGCAGTGTCACAGGCACCAGGTGGGTTCCGTCGTCGGCTGTGCCGTCGGCTCCGGCCGTCGCGTCCGACTGCCCCTGTTCGTCCGGCGGTTGGGCCTGAAGCGCGGGCCGGCCGCGTAGCGCCGTCGTTCGCCTACGCGCGTCCGGCTGCGGCGTTCCCGCCCGCGCGGGGATGTCCTGACGCTTCGTCGGAGCACGCTTCATCGGATCATGCCACAGCGGTCGCGCATTCGTGCCCCGGCCGCCTGTTCGGCACACCCACACCTGTGAATTGGACGAACTGTGACGAGTCCTACGGACATTGAGGGCGGCGGACGGTCGGCCGTCGTGGACGGCGGACCGCCGCCCGGCACCGGGACGGTGAAGGTCGAGGGCCGCTCGCCCGGCCAGCTGATGTGGATGCGCTTCAAGCGCGACCGCACCGGTGTCATCTCGGCGTTCGTCGTGGCCTTCTTCTTCCTGGTCGCGGCGGCGGCTCCGCTGATCGCGAAGCTGTACGGCAAGAACCCGTACACCGTGTACGCCGATGTGCGTCCGGAGCTGTTCGACAGTGCGGG
>NZ_JBFAXI010000095.1:0-31206 GCF_040680735.1 Streptomyces sp. NPDC051987
TTTCCCACCCACCCACCCGACTCGGTCAGTGGACAGGTGAACGTCGAGCGGGCCCGCCTGCGGCGCCGCCCCGCAGGGAGCGGGACGCCGTAGCGGATTGCGCGGCTCCGCCACGCGGGCACGGCCCGCCCCCTCGGTCAGCGCGCGTAGGGGCACTGAGAGATCCCCCCACGCGCGTCGCCGTAGGGGCGCTGGGGGGCACCACCCCCGGGCCGAAGGCCGGGGAGCACCGGGCCGAAGGCCGGGGAGCACCCGGGCCGAAGACTGGGAGGGCACCCGAGCCGAAGACCGGGGAGGCGCCCCCGGCCGAAAACCGGAAGGACACCCCCAGCCGAAAACCGGAGAGGCACCCCCAGCCGAAAACCGGAAGGACACCCCCAGCCGAGGACCGGGGAGGGGCTGCGGGATCAGTCGCCGTGGGGCCGTGGGCGGGCGCTGGGTCGGTTGGCCGTTGGCTGTCGGTCGTCGGCTACTGGTCGTCCCCGGAGGGGTGGTGCGCCGGGATCGGCGGGAGGTCGCCCGTCGTCTCGTACGCCGTGAGCATGTCGATGCGGCGGATGTGCCGCTCGCCCTCGGAGAACGGCGTGTTCAGGAAGGTCTCGACGAACTTGGTCGCCTCGTCCTGCGTGTGCATGCGCGCGCCCACCGCGACGACGTTCGCGTTGTTGTGCTGTCGGCCGAGCGACGCCGTCTCCTCGCTCCAGGCGAGCGCCGCCCGCACGCCCTTCACCTTGTTCGCGGCGATCTGCTCACCGTTGCCGGAGCCGCCGATCACGATCCCGAGGGAGCCGGGGTCCGCCGCCGTCCGCTCGGCCGCGCGGAGGCAGAAGGGCGGGTAGTCGTCGTCCGCGTCGTAGATGTGGGGACCGCAGTCCACGGCGTCGTGGCCCGCCGCCTTCAGCCATTCGACGAGGTGGTTCTTGAGTTCGAAGCCCGCATGGTCGGAGCCGAGATACACGCGCATGGGATGAGTGTGACATGAGCGGGAAGACGCGGCAGGGGCGGGGCCGCAGAGCGCAAGGACTCCCGGAAATTGTGAGCGAAACTACAGAACCTCAGGAAAACCTCAAGTAACGATCTGGATTCAAAGGTTCAGGAATCGGTCCACCTCCGTTTCACTGGACCGACTCGTACGCCGCTCGTACGAGAGCCCGCTCACCCGGCGCAAAGGATTCCCCCCATGACTGGCACCGGTCCCCAGGACGGTCTCCAAGCAGGACTCAAGAACCGCCATCTGTCGATGATCGCCATCGGCGGCGTCATCGGCGCCGGCCTCTTCGTCGGTTCCAGTACCGGAATCGCCACCGCAGGTCCCGGCATCCTGTTGTCGTACGCGCTCGTCGGCACGCTCGTGGTGCTGGTGATGCGGATGCTCGGAGAGATGTCCGCCGCCAACCCGACCTCCGGATCGTTCTCCGCGCACGCGGACCGCGCGCTCGGCCGCTGGGCCGGGTTCTCCATCGGCTGGCTGTACTGGTTCTTCTGGGTGGTGGTGCTGGCGGTCGAGGCCACCGCCGGCGCCACGATCCTCCAAGGCTGGGTCCCGGCCGTACCGCAGTGGGGCTGGGCGCTCATCGTGATGACGGTGCTCACCGCCACCAACCTGGTCTCCGTCGGCTCCTACGGCGAGTTCGAGTTCTGGTTCGCCGGCATCAAGGTCGTCGCGATCGGCGCGTTCATCGTCGTCGGCCTGCTGGCGGTGCTGGGCGTGCTGCCCGGTGTGCACGACGACTGGGCGAGCTTCTCCAACCTCACCGGCCACGGCGGTTTCCTGCCGCACGGGCCCGGCGCCATCCTCACCGGCGTCCTGCTCGTCGTCTTCTCCTTCATGGGCAGCGAGATCGCCACCCTGGCCGCCGGCGAGTCCGAGGACCCGCAGCGCGCGGTCACCAAGTCCACCAACAGCATCATCTGGCGGATCGGCGTCTTCTACCTCGGCTCGATCCTCATCGTCGTCTCGCTGCTGCCGTGGAACGACCCGTCCATCAAGGAGAAGGGCTCCTACGTGGCCGCCCTCGACTCCCTCGGCATCGCGCACGCCGGTCAGATCATGAACGTCATCGTGCTGACGTCCGTGCTGTCCTGTCTCAACTCCGGCCTGTACACGGCCTCCCGGATGGCCTTCTCGCTCGGGCAGCGGGGCGACGCCCCGAAGGCGTTCGCGCGGACCACCGCGCGCGGGGTGCCGATGACCGCGATCGTCGCGTCCGTGCTGTTCGGGTTCGTCGCCGTCTTCTTCAACTACAAGTTCCCGGACTCCGTCTTCCTCTTCCTCGTCAACTCCAGCGGCGCGGTGGCCCTGTTCGTCTGGCTGGTCATCTGCTTCTCGCAGCTGCGCATGCGGAAGATCATCCAGGCCGAGGCGCCGGAGAAGCTCGTCGTGAAGATGTGGCTGTACCCGTACCTGACCTGGGCGACGGCCGGTCTGATCGTCTTCGTGCTGGGGTACATGCTGACCGACACGGAGGGCGAGAGCAGCGGTCGTACGACGGTGCTGCTCTCGCTGCTGGTCGCGGCGGTGGTGGTCGTGGTCGCCGTGGTGAAGCAGAAGGTGGCCGGCGGCCGTGCGGACGAGGCGGTCGCGGAGCCCGCCGACCGGGTGTCCGTCGGCTGATCCTCACAGCGGGGTGAAGCTGTCCTTCACCCTCTCGTACGTCCGTACGGCCTGGGCTTCGACCGCCGGCTGGTACCAGGTGTTGATCTGGTACGACTTGCCGCCGGCGTCGAAGCCCAGCAGCCGTGCGTGCCAGGGGGTGCCCCGGAGGGTGAAGGTGTACTCCCAGAGCACCGCCGGGTGGCCGCGGAAGGTCGTCCCGGCGAGCCGGAGCTTGGTGTAGTCCTGGCCCTGGTGGGCGCTGCGTTCGGAGGCGGTCCAGGTGTCCAGGAGGTCGCCGCGGGCGAGGGAGGACTTGGCGACGATTTCCTGGCGGCCGTCGGGGGAGGTGTAGTGGACCTCGGCGCCCGTCTTCACGTCCCGGCGCCAGCCGGTGGGGGGTGCCCATGCGTAGCCGCCGGCCTCCTCGTGGGTGCCGGGCGGGAAGGAGCGGGGGCGGGCCGTGCCCGCCACGGTGGCCGAGGGGTCCGTGGTGGCCGAGGGGGTTGGTGAGGTGCCGGTCGCTGTGTCCTTGTCGCCGCCGCCTGTCGTGGTGGTGAGGAGGACGGCGAGGGCGGTGGTCACGGCGGCGATTCCCAGTACGGCGAGGAGAGTTGTGGGTCGGGGGGCCTTGCGGGGGTGGGGCGCTGCGGGTGCGTCGTGGCTGGTCGCGCCGTTCCCCGCGCCCCTTTCGGGGCGCTTCAGCTCGGGGCGTCGCAAGGGGGGACCCGTCTGAGGACGGCCGGGGAGTGTCGGGCCCGTCGGACTGCCCGACGGGGTCTTGGAGCGGGGTTCCGAGGCTGCCCCCGTCGGCGCGCCGAACGACCGGGCTGTGCGCACCTGCGTCGGCGGTGCGTCCTGCGGTGTCGGTGCGTCCCGCGGTGTCGGTGGGTGTGGCAGGCAGGTGGGGGTGCGGCGTTCGACGGGGGCCGGGTGGGCCACCGGGCGCAGGTGCCGTTCCACCTCCTCCAGGCCGGGGCGTGCGGCCGGTTCCTTCTCCAGGAGGGCTGCCAGAAGGCCGTGCAACGGACCTGCCGTGGCCGGGAGTTCGGGTTGCTCGTAGAGGACGGCGTGCAGGGTGGCCAGGGTGGTGTCGCGGGCGAAGGGAGAGCGGCCGCCGAGGGCCGCGCACAGGGTCGCGCCGAGTGACCAGAGGTCGGACGGCGGCCCCTGCGGGCGGCCGGAGACGCGCTCGGGCGCCATGTAGTCGGGAGAGCCGACGAGCATGCCGACCATGGTGAGCGCCTTGGCGTCCTGGATCGCGGCGATGCCGAAGTCGGTCAGGACGACCCGGCCGGCGGTGTTCTCGACGAGCACGTTCCCGGGTTTGATGTCGCGGTGCAGCACTCCCCCGGCGTGCACCTGGCGCAGTGCCGCCACCAGGCCGAGGCCGATCCGGGCGGCCGCGCGGGGGCTCAGCGGCCCCTCCTCGGCCATGATCCACTCCAGGGAGCGGCCGTTCACCAGCTCCATGACGATCCACAGGCGTTCGCCCTCGTCGACGACGTCGTAGACCCGGACGACGTTGGGGTGGTCGATCCGGGCGGTGGCCCTGGCCTCGCGCAGGGTGCGTTCGCGGCGGGTGCGGGTGTCCTCCGCGTCGAGGCCGTCGATCCGCATCTCCTTGACGGCTACCTGCCGGTCGAGCATCTCGTCGGCGGCCCGCCACACCCGCCCCATTCCGCCCTGCCCGATGCTCTCGGCCAGCCGGTAGCGGCCGGTCACCAGCAGCCCGGACACCCCGCCCTGCCCCACGTTCTCCGGATTCCCCGGATTCCCCGAATCACCGGGACTCCCCCGGCTCTCCGCATCAACTGAATTCCCTGAATTCGCTGATTTCGCTGATTTCGCTGAGTCATCCGCATTCCCCGGCAATTCGCCGCACCCCCTCAACGACCGCCCCTGCCGGCACCCAATGGTCACACTTACGGCCTTACCAGCATAGTGCGGGGAAATCTTGTGGTACCTCTTCAAGTGACCGCGAATTCAGGCGCGGTCCAGGGGGTTGCAAGGGGGGCGAACATGAGTTCTCGTCGTAGGGCCCGGCGGTTCACCGCGGTCACCGGGTCGCTGGTCGCGGCAGCCTTTTCCGCCGCGCTGGTCCTGCCGTGCACGGCCGCCGCCGACGACCAGGGACCGGCCGGCGGAAGCGGAAAAGGGGGAAAGGCGGTCGACCGGGCACCGGCGGGTGTGCGGCTGACGACCACGCTGCCCGCGAAGATCTCGGTCGACAACAGTTCGGGGAAGACGGCGATCACCGCCACCGTCAAGAACGGGGGGACCAGGCGCAGCGACGGCATCCGGTTGCTGGTGGTCGGTTTCGGTGGTCTGAAGGTCAACGCCGTGCGGGGGTGCGACGCCGTCGCCGCGAAGGACCGGCCGGCCGGTTCGAACAGTGCCTTCAGCTGTCCCGTGGGCCCGCTCGGCGCGGGCAGGTCGGCGTCCTATGCCGTGGACGCCACGTTCGACCTCGGCGGGTCCGGGAAGATCTGCCTGCCCGTGCAGAGCGCGGACGGGAAGAAGACGTTCTGGCAGCAGGGCCCGGTGCCGTTCGGCACGACGAACCCGTCGCCGAACGCCCCGGCCACCCCGCTGCTGCTCGGCACCGACAACCAGCCGGTGGGGCCGGGCGGCGACCAGTTGCCGAAGACCGGGGCGGGCCGTGACGTGCTGCCGCTCGGCGCGGTGGGCGCGGCGCTGATCGCGGCCGGGGCGGCGGGGGTGCGGTGGTCGCAGCGGCGGCCGCGGCGGCCGTCGTAGCGCCCGGCACGACAGCGGGGCGCGGGGTGCCGACGCACCCCGGGCCCCGCTGCGGTCGGGCCGGGTCAGCGCTTGCCGACGAGCTTCCAGGCCGCGGGCACCGCGCCCATCGCCAGGGCCGCCTTCACGGCGTCGCCGATCAGGAACGGGGTGAGGCCGGCCGCGATCGCCGCGGACGCGGACAGGTCCGCGGCGTAGGCCAGGTACGGCACGCCGATCGCGTAGATGACCGCCTCGCCGAGCAGCATCGTGCCGGCCATGCGCAGCACACCGCGGTCGGCGCCGCGCCGGGCCAGGGCGCCGACGACGGCGGAGGCGAGCATCATCCCGAGGATGTAACCGAAGGAGACGGAGACGCCGGAGGTGCCGCTCGCGAACCAGGGCACGCCCGCGAGGCCGGCCAGCGCGTACAGGGTGAGGGAGAGCAGGCCGCGCCGGGCGCCGAGGGCGGTGCCGACGAGCAGGGCCGCGAAGGTCTGGCCGGTCACCGGGACCGGGGAGCCGGGCACCGGGACGGCGAGCTGCGCGGCGAGGCCGGTGAGCGCGGCGCCACCGAGCACGAGGGCCGCGTCGCGCACCCGGGACGCGGGCAGGAGGTCGGCGAGGACGGTGCCGGGGCGGGTCGGCGCGGCGGCGGTGGCGGTGCTCATGGGGACTCCGCGGGTGGGGTGGGCGGGCACGGACATCGTGACGCTATCCCGGCCGGTCTGAGCCGGACACGTCAGCGATCGACAAAGGCCGGAAGCGGCACGTGGTGGGCTCCCCACAAAGGATGCGGGTTACACCCGGTACGGGGTGACGCCGATCACGGAGGCAGAGATGTTTCCGTCACGTCAACGGCGTTGAACGAGCCTGTGGAGATCCCCCAATCGAATCCCAGTGGTCTGGTGGGATTCAAGGTTTCTGGCCTACCCTCTCGGACATGGTCGCCCAGTCCCTGAACCTCACGTCGCGTCGCTATGTCGACCTGCGGCGCCAGGGGGCTGCCACCTGTCGCCGTACGCCCTGAGGCAGCGCGGCGGGAGACCGGTCCGGCGCGCCTCGACGTCCGAGACGTGTCGGCCCCCGTTCCCGAGGACGGTTTCCCATGCCCCGTACCGCGGCACCCCCGCTCACCTCCTCCGCGCCCCGTGACCGGCGGCGGACCAGCGCCAGTGTGGTACTCCGCTCGGTGCTGGAGCACGGACCGGTCGCCCGGTCCACCATCGCCCGGCTGACCGGGCTGTCCCCCGCCTCCGTCACCGACTACTGCGCCCGGTTCACCGAACTCGGCCTGATCCGGGAGTCCGACACACCCCGGCGCGCCAAGGGCGTGGGCCGGCCGCACGTGCCGGTCGACCTGGACGACTCGCGGTTCGTGGTGGGCGGCGTGCACATCGCCGTGCCGTACACCACGGTCGCCCTGCTGGACCTGCGCGGCCGGGTCGTCGTACGGCGGGAGCTGAAGCACCGCTCCACCGACCCGCGCGCGGTGCTGGCGCGGGCCGCCGCGGGACTCGCCGCGCTGCTCGACGAGGTGCCCGGCGGCCGGCCGCTGGGCGTCGGCGTCGCCGTCGGCGGCTGGGTGGACCGGGACTCCGGGACCGTCGTCGAGCACCCCCTGCTGGGCTGGCGCGAGGTGCCGGTGCGCGAGCTGCTCGGCGCGCACACCGGGCTGCCGGTCCACGTGGACGGGCACGCGCGGGCGCTGGTCAACGGGGAGCGGCTGTTCGGCCGGGCCCGGGGCAGCCGGAGCGTGCTCCACCTGTTCGTCGGCAACGTGGTGGACGCGGCCTTCGCCACCGGCGACGAGGTGCACCACGGCCCGCGCTCGCAGGCCGGGATGATCGCGCACCTCCCGGTGCCGGGGAGCACCGAGCCCTGTGACTGCGGACGGGTCGGCTGCCTCCAGGCCGAGCTGGGCGAACGGACGCTGGTGCGGCGGGCGCGGGCGGCCGGGGTCGTCGCGGGGGCCAACCCGATGGACGTGCTCGCGGCCGCGCGGGCCGGCGACCCGGTGGCGGTACGGCTCGTGGTGGACCGGTCCCGGATGACCGGGCGCGCGGCGGGGCTGCTCCTCGACGTGCTCAACCCGGAGAGCGTCGTGGTCACCGAGGTCGGCGTGCTCTACCGGGAGGACTGCCTCGGCGCGCTGCGGGAGGCGGTGGGCGCGGAGCGGGCGGCCGTGGTCGCGCCGACCAGTTTCCGGGACTCGGTGCTGGCGGTGGCGGGCGGTTCGGTGGTCCTCGACGTGCTGTACCGGGACCCGTTGAGCGCCTCGGGTGCCGTGACTCCGGCGCCGTCACCAGAGCTTATTTAATTCAGAAACTCGGAATGTTGACAGCCTTCGCACACGGCAAGGAACATCCTTTCATGACCTGTCGCACCCTCTGTTGCTGACGTCTTGACGCGCCTCGGGCGCGCATTTCCCTCTGCGTGAGATCTCTTCCGCCGGCCTTCCGTCGCCGGGAATTCGCCCTGCCTTTCAGCTGCCTTGCGGCTGCTTTTCTCCCCGGAGCACTCCCATGCCTTCTGCGTCCTCCCCCGGCCTCGACCGCCGGCTCTTCCTGACCTCGCTGCTCGGCGCCTCGGCGGCCGTGGCCGGGCTGGGCGGCTGCGCGGGCGGCAGCGCCGCCGCCGACACCGCGGGCGCCTCGACCGCTCCGCTGGCCGACGAGGTCCCGGCCGGCACCAGCCTGAAGATCGCCTCCTATCAGGGCGTCCAGCAGTTGCAGTTCAAGCTGGCGAAGCTGCCCGCGCTGCCGTTCACGGTGTCGAGCTGGGTCAACATCGGAGCCGGCCCCGATGTCATCAACGCGTTCCGGGCCAAGTCCCTGGACCTCGCCAACAACGCGGGAATCCCGCCGATCCAGGCGCAGTTCCAGGGGTTCGCCGCGAAGATCGTGGCGATCAACATCACCCGCAAGCCGAACTACCTGTTCGCCACCAAGCCCGGCAGCGACATCCGCTCGGTCGCCGGGTTCAAGGGCCGGAAGCTCGCCTTCTCGCAGGGGCAGGCCCAAGGGGTCGTGCTGCTGCGGGCGCTCAAGGAGGCCGGGCTCGCCTACGACGACGTGAAGCTGGTCCCGCTGACCAGCAACCAGTTCCTCACCGCCCTGCAGTCCGGCCAGGTGGACGTGGCCCCGCTCGCCAACACCCAGGCGCCCGCCTACTTCCAGCAGTACGGCGCCAAGGGCGCGCACCTGATCACCACCGACGTCGTCGACCTGCTCAACCTGCTGTGGGCGCCGCAGGCGGTGCTGAACGACAAGGCCAAGGCCGCCGCGATCGCCGCGTACATACCGGAGTGGGCCAAGGGTCTGGTCTGGCAGTGGGAGCACCCGGACACCTGGAACGAGGAGTTCTACGTCAAGACCCAGAACCTGACCCTCGCGCAGGCCCAGGGCATCACGAAGCTCGCCAACAAGCCGCTGTTCCCGCCGAGCTGGGACGAGGCGGTCAAGTGGGAGCAGGAGACCGCCGACCTGCTGGCGGAGGGCGGGTTCGTGAAGAAGACCGACGTCTCCTCGCTCTTCGACCACCGCTTCGAGTCCCTCGCCGCGAAGGCCGTACCGGCGGAGTACCGGAAGTGACCGCCGTGACCACCGGCACCGTGCCGGTCACCGTGGCTCAGGAGGCGCACCGGGTCCGGCCGCGCCGCCGGCTCTCCCCCGGCCGCCGGCTGCCCGCCGCCCGGCTCGCCGGTCCGCTCCTCGTGCTCGCCGCCTGGGCGATCGCCTCCGCCGCCGGGCGGCTCGACCCCGGCGCGGTCCCGGCGCCCTGGACCGTCCTGGACACCGCCGTCCGCCTGTGGACCGCCGGGACGCTGCGCACCGACATCCTGACCTCGGTGGAGCGGGCCGGGTACGGGTTCGCCATCGGTCTGACCGCCGGGGTGCTGCTGGCCCTGGCCTCCGGGCTCAGCCGCACCGGCGAGGCGCTGATCGACGGGACCGTGCAGATCAACCGGGCGATCCCGACCCTCGGCCTGATCCCGCTGTTCATCCTCTGGCTGGGCATCGGCGAGACCTTCAAGATCGCCATTATCGCGATCGTCGTCTACATCCCGGTGTACCTGAACACGCACGCCGCGCTGTCCGCCATCGACAGCCGGTACGTGGAACTCGCCGAGGTGCTGGACCTGTCGCGGCTCCGGTTCGTCCGGGAGATCGTGATCCCCGGCGCGCTGCCCGGATTCTTCGTGGGGCTCCGGCTCGGCGTCACCGGCTCCTGGCTCGGCCTGGTCGTCCTGGAGCAGATCAACGCCACCAGCGGCCTCGGCTACATGATGTTCCAGGCCCAGAACTACGGGCGCAGCGACATCATCCTCGTCGGTCTGCTGATCTACGGCGTCTTCGGCCTGGTCTCCGACACCGTGGTCCGCCTGATCGAACGGAGGGTGCTGTCGTGGCGCCGCACACTGAGCAGCTGACCCGCCCCGCCGTCCGGCTCCGGGGCCTGACCCGGTCGTTCGGGGACCGCACGGTCCTCGACGGCATCGATCTCGACCTTCCCGCCGGGCAGTTCACCGCCCTGCTCGGGCACAGCGGATCCGGCAAGAGCACGCTGCTGCGGGCCGCCGCCGGACTCGACCACGGGGTCGTCGGCAGCGGGGAACTCACCGCACCGGAACGGGTGTCGGTGGTCTTCCAGGACTCCCGGCTGCTGCCCTGGCGCCGGGTGCTGGACAACGTGGTGCTGGGGCTGGACGGCAAGGACGCCCACGAGCGGGGCCGTGCGGCGCTGACCGAGGTCGGGCTCGCCGGCCGCGAACGGGCCTGGCCGGGCGAGCTGTCCGGCGGCGAGGCGCAGCGCGCCGCGCTCGCCCGCTCCCTGGTCCGCGAACCCGAACTGCTCCTCGCCGACGAGCCGTTCGGGGCGCTGGACGCGCTCACCCGGATCAGGATGCACCACCTGCTGCGCGAGCTGTGGAAGCGGCACCGCCCGACCGTGCTGCTCGTCACCCACGACGTCGACGAGGCGATCGTCCTCGCCGACCGGGTCCTGGTCCTGGAGAAGGGCCGGATCGGCGTCGACCTGACCATCGATCACAACCGCCCACGGGACGAGTACCGCACCCGCCTGCTCGCTGCCCTCGGTGTCACGGAGGACCCCGCATGACCCGCCGACTCCACCTCAACGCCTTCCTCATGAACACCGGTCACCACGAGGCCTCCTGGCGTCTCCCGGAGAGTGACCCCTACGCGCACGTCGACCTCGCGCACTACGTCGGGCTCGCCCGGACCGCCGAGCGGGGGACGTTCGACTCGCTCTTCCTGGCCGACGGGCCGCACCTGTGGGGCAGTGTCGCGCAGCGGCCGGCCGGGGCGCTGGAGCCGCTGACGCTGCTCACCGCGCTGGCGACGGCCACCGAGCACATCGGCCTGATCGCCACCGCCTCCACCTCCTACAACTCCCCCTACAACCTGGCCCGCAAGTTCGCCTCGCTGGACATCATCAGCGGGGGCCGGGCGGGCTGGAACATCGTCACCACGGCCGGGGCGGAGGCGGCCCGCAACTTCGGCGTCGACGAGGAGCCCGCGCACGCCGAGCGGTACGCGCGGGCCGCCGAGTTCCTCGACGTGGCCCTGAAGCTCTGGGACAGCTGGGAGGACGACGCGATCCTCGCCGACAAGGCGGCCGGCGTGTGGGGCGACGACGCCAGGATCCACCCGCCCCGGCACCGGGGCCGGTACTTCCGTGTCGAGGGCGCCCTCAACGTGCCGCGCAGCCCGCAGGGCTACCCGCTGCTGGTGCAGGCCGGGTCGAGCGAGGACGGCAAGGCGTTCGCGGCCCGGTACGCGGAGGCCGTGTTCACCGCGCAGCAGACCGTCGAGGAGGCGCGGGCGTTCTACGCCGACCTGAAGGCGCGCACGGCCGCGGCCGGCCGGGACCCCGACCACATCAAGGTGCTGCCGGGCATCGTCCCCGTCATCGGCTCGACCGAGACCGAGGCGCGGGCGCAGGAGCAGCTCCTGGAGGACCACATCGTCCACCGGCACGGTGTGACCAACCTGGAACGGCTGCTCCATCTCCCCACCGGCACCCTGGAGCTGGACGCGGAACTCCCCGCCGAGCTGCCGCCCGAGGACGCCATCGAGGGCGCCAAGAGCCGCTACACGCTGGTCGTCGCACTCGCCCGCCGCGAGCGGCTCACCGTGCGGCAGCTGATCGGCCGGCTCGGCGGCGGCCGCGGGCACCTGACCTTCACCGGGACGCCCGAGCAGGTCGCCGACGCGATCGAGACCTGGTTCACCCAGGGCGCCGCGGACGGCTTCAACATCATGCCGCCGGTGCTCCCCTCGGGTCTGGAGACCTTCGTCGACCACGTCGTGCCGATCCTGCGCGCCCGCGGCCTGCTGCGCACCGCGTACGAGGGCCGCCCCCACACCCTGCGGGAGCGCTACGGCCTGCCCCGCCCCGCCAACCAGTACGTCACTCCCGCACTCGCCACCGCCTGACGTCCCGAGAACGAGAAAGGACACCCCTCATGTCCATCGAGATCCGCAAGGTCACCGCGCACATCGGCGCCCAGGTCCTGGGCGTGGACATCGCCAAGCCGCTCGACGAGGAGCAGGTCACCGCGATCCGCGAGGCCCTGAACGTCCACAAGGCCCTGGTCTTCGACGACGTCCGCCTCGACGACGCGGGCCAGGAGGCCTTCGCCCGGCACTTCGGCGACCTCACCACCGCCCACCCGACGGTGCCCGCCGTGGACGGCGCCCCGAACGTGCTGCCCGTCGACAGCGAGCGCGGCCGGGCCAACCACTGGCACACCGACGTGACGTTCGTCCTGAACCCGCCCCAGGCCAGCACCCTGCGCTCCATCACCGTTCCCCCGTACGGCGGCGAGACCCTGATCACCAGCTCGGCCGCCGCCTACCGGCAGCTCCCGGAGCCGCTGCGGGCGCTGGCCGACACGCTGTGGGCGGAGCACACCAACGACTACGACTACGCGGTGCCGGACGAGGAGATCGACGAGGAGAAGGCCGCCCAGCGGGCCCAGTTCACGTCGATCAGGTTCCGCACGGTCCACCCGGTGGTCCGGGTGCACCCGCTGACCGGTGAACGCGGCCTGTTCATCGGCGGGTTCGCCCAGCGGATCGTGGGCCTGTCGAAGGACGAGTCCCGCCGGATCCTCGACCTGCTCCAGGCGTACGTCACCCGCCCCGAGAACATCCTGCGCCACCGCTGGTCCCCGAACCAGCTCGTCCTGTTCGACAACCGCATCACCCAGCACTACGCGATCGACAACTACGACGGCCTGCCGCGCCGCCTCAACCGGGTCACCGTCGCTGGTGACATCCCGGTCGGCATCGAGGGCAAGGAGAGCTACTCGATCGAGGGCGACGCCTCGCACTACACGTCCGTGGCCGAGTGACCACGGCGCGTCGAGACGCGCCGCGACCGTTGCCCCGCGAGGCTCCCACGTGCGACACGTGGGGGCCTCGCCCCTTGCCCCGTCCGACGTGTTGTTGCCGACCCCGGGGCAGGCGGACGAGGGGCAGCCCCCGCGAGGACGTGACTCGCGGGGGCTGCCCGTGCGGGACCGTGGTGCGCTCTACAGGTTGCTGAAGTCGGGGCCCTTGGTGCGGGTCCGCTTGATCTCGTAGAAGCCGGGGACGGAGGCGACCGCGAGGGTGCCGTCCCACAGGCGGGCCGCCTCCTCGCCCTTGGGGGCGGGGGTGACGACCGGGCCGAAGAAGGCGATCTGCTCGCCGTCGGGGCCGGGGACCGCGATGACCGGGGTGCCGACGTCCTGGCCGACCTTCTCGATGCCCTCCTTGTGGGAGGCGCGCAGCTGGGCGTCGAACTCGAAGTCCTCCTGGTCGGCGTAGTCGATCAGGTCGGCGGGCAGGCCGACGTCCGCCAGCGCGCCCGCGACGGCCTCCACGGTCGGGCCCTCGCCGTTGTTGTGGATGCGGGTGCCGAGCGCGGTGTAGAGCGGGCCGAGGATGTCGGAGCCGTGCTTCTGCCAGGCGGCGGTGACCACCCGGATCGGCTTCCACGCCTTGGTCTCCAGCAGCTCGCGGTACTCCTCGGGCAGCTCGTCGAGCTTGGGCTCGTTGAGGACCGCGAGGCTCATGATGTGCCAGCGGACCTCGATGTCGCGGACCTTCTCCACCTCCAGGACCCACCGGGAGGTCATCCAGGCCCACGGGCACAGCGGGTCGAACCAGAAGTCGACGGGGGTCTTGCCGGAGCTGGTCACGGTCTCGGACATGGTTCTCCTTGGAATACGGTCCTTTTCCAGCGGAAACACCGGCACCGGCCACCCCATTCCCGGATGCCCGCCGTCAGGGGCACGTGGGAGGATCGGTGCTGTTCCGGCGTACCGACAACGACGCGTACCGACCCGAAGGAGTGCCGCCCGTGCCCGGTGAGAATCTGTCCCGTGACGAGGCCCGGGAGCGGGCCGCCCTGCTGTCCGTCGACGGGTACGACGTGTCGCTGGACGTGCGGTCCGCCGTCGAGGAGGGCCAGGGCGAGCCGCGCACCTTCCGCTCGGTGACCACGATCCGCTTCCGCTGCAACGAGCCGGGCGCGTCGACCTTCGCCGACCTGATCGCCCCGAGCGTCACGGCCGTGACCCTGAACGGCAAGGACCTCGACCCCGGCGAGGTCTTCGACGGCGCCCGGATCGCCCTGGAGGACCTGGCCGCGGAGAACGAGCTGGTGGTGGACGCCCGGTGCGCCTACTCCCGCACCGGCGAGGGCCTGCACCGCTTCGTCGACCCCGAGGACGGCGAGGTCTACCTCTACACGCAGTACGAGCCGGCCGACTCCCGCCGGGTCTTCGCCAATTTCGAGCAGCCGGACCTCAAGGCGCCGTTCCGCTTCGAGGTGCGGGCGCCCGAGGAGTGGACGGTGTGGAGCAACGGCGTGGGTGAACTCACCGACGGCGTCTGGCGGTTCGCGGAGACGAAGCCGATCTCGACGTACATCACGTGCGTGGTGGCCGGGCCCTACCACTACGTGACGGACTCCTACTCCCGCGCGCTGCCGGACGGCTCGACGCTGCAGATCCCGCTCGGCGCGATGTGCCGCAAGGGCCTCGCCCCCTACTTCGACGCGGACGACGTCTTCCTGATCACCAAGCAGGGCCTGGACTTCTTCCACGACCACTTCGACTACCCGTACCCGTTCGGCAAGTACGACCAGGCGTTCGTGCCCGAGTACAACCTCGGCGCGATGGAGAACCCGGGCCTGGTGACCTTCCGGGAGGAGTACATCTTCCGGGGCAAGGTCACGCAGGCGTCGTACGAGGCGCGCGCCAACGTGATCCTGCACGAGATGGCGCACATGTGGTTCGGCGACCTGGTCACCATGGTGTGGTGGGACGACCTGTGGCTGAAGGAGTCCTTCGCGGACTTCATGGGCACGTTCGCCAACGTCGGCGCGACCCGGTTCGAGAACGCCTGGACCACCTTCGCCAACCGCCGCAAGGCCTGGGCGTACCGCGCCGACCAGCTGCCCTCCACGCACCCGATCACGGCCGACATCCGCGACCTCCAGGACGCCAAGCTCAACTTCGACGGCATCACCTACGCCAAGGGCGCCTCGGTCCTCAAGCAGCTGGTGGCGTACGTCGGCCAGGACGCGTTCCTGGAGGGCGCCCGCCGCTACTTCAAGCGCAACGCGTACGGCAACACGCGCCTGGGCGACCTGCTGTCGGTCCTGGAGGAGACCAGCGGCCGGGACATGGCCGCCTGGGCCGGGAAGTGGCTGCAGACGGCGGGGGTGAACTCGCTGACCCCGCAGGTGCTGCTGGACGCGGACGGCCGGATCGGCGAGCTGGCCGTGGTGCAGGAGGCCGCGGAGTCGCACCCCGAGCTGCGCCCGCACCGGGTCGCGATCGGCCTGTACCGGCTCCAGGACGGCGAGCTGGTGCGGTACGCGCGGGCCGAGGCGGACGTCGACGGCCCGCGCACGGTGATCACGGAGCTGGCCGGCGCCGAGGCGCCGGAGCTGGTCCTGGTCAACGACGACGACCTCACCTACTGCAAGATCCGGTTCGACGAGACGTCCCTGGCGACCCTGCGCGGCCACCTCGGCTCGCTCACCGACCCGCTGGCCCGCGCCCTGTGCTGGTCGGCGCTGTGGAACCTGACCCGGGACGCGCTGCTGCCGGCCCGGGACTTCGTCGACCTGGTGCTGCGGTTCGCGAGCGGCGAGTCGGACATCGGCGTGCTCCAGATGCTGCAGGCCTGGGCGGAGTCGGCGCTGGTGCACTACGTGGCGCCGGCGGCGCGGGAGGCGGCCGGGCGGCTGCTCGCCGAGGGCGCCCTGCGGGAGCTGCGGCAGGCGGCGCCGGGCAGCGAGCACCAGCTGGCGTGGGCGCGGTTCTTCGCGTCGACGGCGGAGTCCGACGCCGACCTCGGGCTGCTGCGGGAACTGCTGGACGGTACGACCACGATCGACGGCCTGGACGTCGACCAGGAACTGCGCTGGGCGTTCCTCGAACCGCTCGCCGCGCACGGCGCCGCCGACGAGTCCGTCCTCGCGGCCGAACTGGCCCGGGACGACACGGCGTCCGGCAAGCGCCACCAGGTGCGCTGTCTGGCCGCCCGTCCGTCGGCGGCGGTGAAGGCGCAGGCGTGGGCGCAGGTCGTTCAGTCGCAGGCGCTGTCCAACGCGCTGGTGGAGGCGACCATCGCGGGCTTCGCCCAGTCGTCGCAGCGGGAGCTGCTGGCGCCGTACGCCGAGAAGTACTTCGAGGTCATCGCGGGGATCTGGGAGGACCGGTCGATCCAGATCGGCATGGACGTGGTCCGCGGGCTGTACCCCTCCCTCCAGGACCGCCCCGAGACCCTGGAGGCGACGGACGCGTGGCTGGCCGCGCACGCCGACGCGCCCCCGGCGCTGCGCCGGCTGGTCCTGGAGGCCCGGGACGACCTGGCGCGGACGCTGCGCGGACAGGAGTGCGACGCGCGGGCCGCGGCGGCCGCCACCCACTAACCTTTGGCCATAGGTCGCTCTCCGCGTGACCGTTACGCAATTCAGTCAATCATGGCCGTAACCCCTGGTCCCCACCCGTCCGGACCAGGGGTTTCCGGTGCCTACTCGGCATCCGAACACTCGTCCTTTAGTCCCGTGTTGTCCGCATTTCTCGACGAACACGTAACAGCGGTTAAGGACCCGGCCGGCCCCGGGAATTCCGAGGCCATGACCCACAACACCCCGCTCTCCCCCCGCCCCCTGCGCCACCTGTCCGACGTCCACCGCCGGGTGCTGACGACGGCCCAGCTCCGCTCGCACGGCGTCCCGGCCACCGAGATCGCCGAGCAGTGCCGGCCGGGCGGCCCCTGGCAGCAACTGCTCCCGGGCGTGGTCCTGCTCCACCCCGGTGCGCCGACCAGCGAGGAACGCCTGCACGGCGCCCTGCTGTTCACGGCGCGCGAGCCGGCCCCGGGCGTCCCGGCGCAGCCCACCCCGGACTCCCCGCACCGCCCGGTCTACGCGGACGCGGTGATCACGGGCCTGGCGGCACTGACCCTGCACGGCTTCTCCGCGACCCCGCCGCTGCCCTCCCTGGACCACGTGGACGTCCTGGTCCCGCGGCTGCGCCGGCTGCGCTCCACCTCCTACGTCCGGGTGCTGCGCACCCCGGCCCTGCCCACCCCCCGGCAGGTGACCGGCCTCCCGGTCGCCCCGGTCCCGCGCGCCCTCGCGGACGCGGTGGCGGACCTCACCGACGCGGAGGCGGTACGGCGGCTGCTGACCGAGGCGGTGCGCGGCGGCCACTGCGAACCGGCGGCGGTGGTGCGGGAGTTGACCCAGGCCAAGCTGCTCTCCCGCCCGCACGTGGTGGACGCCGTGGACTCGCTGGTCGCCGAGGGCCGGGCCATCGCGGAGAACCGCCTGTACCGGATGGTCCGCGAGTACGGCCTGCCGAACCCGGTCTGGAACGTGGACCTGAGGCTGCCGGGCGGACCCCACCTGGGCGGCCTGGACGCCTACTGGCCGGAGCACGGCGTCGCCCTGGAACTCGACACGCGCGCACCGCGCCAGGGCCACCGGCAGGAGGACGACGCCCTGTGGTCGGAGTACGCCCGCAAGCGGGAGCACCTGGAACGCCTCGGCATCACGGTCGTCCACCTCACCCCGAGGAAGCTCCGCGACGCCATGGAGCAGCAGGCCGCGGTGGTCCGCACGGCCCTGATGGCGGCCGAGGACCGGGACCCGGCGGCGTACGTGGTGGTGCTGCCTCGCTGAGCAGCGCGCCCGAAGGGGCGTCCAGGCCGAGGAGGCCGCCGGTTCGGAGGGGAACCGGCGGCCTCTCCTCGTGTGGGCCGGCCAGGGCTACTGCCCGGTGACTCCGGGGCGCAGTCCGTCGCGCACGTCGTCGCCGACGACGTGGGCCAGCAGGTCGGCGTAGGCGGCGATCATCCGGGTCCGGCTGAACCGCTCACGGCTCGCCGCCAGCGCGGGAGCGAAGAGCTCCCGGTCGGCGACCGCCGCCGACCAGGCGAAGGCGATGGCGTCGGGGTCGAAGGGCGTCACGAACCCGTGGCCCTCGACGATCGACGCGCTGTCGCCGACGTCCGTCGTGACCGGCACGGCGCCGCACATCATGCCCTCGATCAGGCAGAGCGGGGCCGCCTCGCCGGAGGCGGAGGTGAGGGCGACGACGTCGGAGCCGGCGTAGACGGTCTCCATGTCGTGCCGTACCCCGAGCAGGTGCATCCGGTCGCCGAGGGCGGCCCGGTCGGCGCCGAAAGCGACCTCGATGTCGGCCCAGAGGGCGGGGTTGTCCTCGGTCATCCCGGCCCCGCACAGGACGACGTGGCCGCCGCCCTCGCGGGCCAGCCACGCCTTGGCCGCCCGCAGGAACAGCGGCACGTTCTTCATGCCGGCGTACCGGGCGGCGAACACGACCACGGGGGCGTCGGCGGAGATGCCGAGGGACTCCCGGAAGGCGAGCCGCACCGCCGCGTCCGGCCGGAAGCGGAGCAGGTCGACGCCGTTCGGGATGACGTGCAGCAGCTCACCGGGGATCCCGGCGGCCTCGTACGCGTCCCGGGTGGACTCGGCGCAGCACACGCACGCCACGACGGTGCCGTCCGCGATGGCGGCCTTCAGTTCGTCCAGCGCCGGGCCCTGGTTCTCGGGGTCGGACCGGTGCAGGCAGACCACGACCGGACGGCGGGGCAGCCCCGCCTGGTTGAGCAGCGCGAGCGGCTGCTCCTTCAGCGACAGGATGACGTCGGCGCCGGCCATGGCCCGCGCCGTGTCGGCCAGCTCGGGCCCGCTGAAAACCGACGCGGCGACGGTGCCGTCGACGAGGCCGGCGGTGCGGCCGAGGGAGGTGACCTCGATGCCGCCGGCCGTGAGGGCCCGGTAGCAGGCGTCGTCCTCCATGCGCTGGGTGGTGGCTTCTCGGTGGACCTCACCGTGCAGACTCAGCACCCGATGCCACTGCTGTCCGCCCTCCACCAGGCCCAGCAGCACATCGCTGTGCACGATCCGGGCTCCCCCGGAGAAAAAACCCTCGTAGACCGAGAGCACACGAAGTCCGAGCCGAGCGCTCACACGACCACCAGCCTTGCACCATATCGAGCCATCCCCGGGATCCGCGGGTTAGCCGATATGAGGCGGTACGGACGTTTCATTCGGATGAACGGAGTGTCTCGTCCCGGAGTCGGCTGCGTTTACAGGGCACGTGCCTCGCCCCCGGTCGCCGACATCGTTCCGCTTCCCTCACCGCCACCGCGCTGACCTGCGGTTCAGCAAGGGCTGCCGACTCCCTGCCACCCTCCGGACACGTGCCGCCGACGGCAAAGAATCGGCAAGCCGGACGCCCGGACGCGCGACGATGTCACCTGGCGCGGTGCGTGTTCAGACGCGCGGCCCGGCGGATCAGATGATCGCGTTCGGCGAGGTTCGGCGCCTTGCGGGCCGCCTCGGCGTACAGCCGGGCCGCCGTCGCCCGGTCGCCGTCGCGTTCGTGCAGGTAGGCGGCGACCGCGGTGTGCCGGGGCAGGGTGTCGTCCAGCTCGGCGAGCGCGGCGAGGCCGGCGCGGGGGCCGTCCGCCTCACCGACGGCGACCGCGCGGTTGAGCCGGACGACCGGGCTGCTGCCGGTCAGCCGGGCGAGCTCGTCGTACCACTCGACGATCTGCACCCAGTCGGTCTCCGCGGCGGTGGGTGCGTCCGCGTGCAGGGCGGCGATGGCGGCCTGGGCCTGGAACTCGCCGAGGCGGTCGCGGGCGAGGGCCGCCTGGAGGATCCGGACGCCCTCGGCGATCAGGCGGGTGTCCCAGCGGCCGCGGTCCTGCTCCGCGAGCGGGACCAGGCTGCCGTCGGCCGCGGTCCGGGCGGCCCGCCGGGCGTGGTGGAGCAGCATCAGGGCGAGCAGCCCGGCCGCCTCGGGGTGGTCGATCCGGGCCGCGAGCTGCCGGGTGAGCCGGACGGCCTCGGCGGCGAGGTCGACGTCACCGGAGTAGCCCTCGTTGAAGACCAGGTAGAGGACGCGCAGCACGGTGGCGACGTCACCGGGCTGGTCGAACCTCACCCCCGCCACGGCCCGCTTGGCCCGAGTAATCCGCTGCGCCATGGTCGCCTCGGGCACCAGGTAGGCACGGGCGATCTGCCGGGTGGTGAGGCCGCCGACCGCGCGCAGGGTGAGGGCCACGGCGGAGGACGGGGTGAGCGAGGGGTGCGCGCACAGGAAGTAGAGCTGGAGGGTGTCGTCCACGGCGGGCGCGGGTCCGGGAGCCGGTTCCTCGTCGACGCGGTCCTCACGGCGGCGGCGTGCTCTGTCCGCGCGGGTCTGGTCGAGGAACTTCCGCCAGGCCACGGTGACCAGCCAGCCCTTCGGGTCCCGCGGCGGGTCGGAGGGCCAGCCGCGGACCGCCTCGACCAGCGCCTCCTGCACCGCGTCCTCGGCCGCCGCGAAGTCGGCTCCGCGGCGGACGAGGACGGTGAGCACGCTCGGGGTGAGGCTCCTGACCAGGGCCTCGTCCATCAGTGGCAGGAGTCCGTGACGGTGGGCGGGGCGGCCAGGAACGGGCGCACCTCCAGCCACTCGTGGATCGGCCTGCCGCCCGCCCCGGGGGCGGCCGACAGTTCCCCGGCCAGCTCGACGGCGCGCTCCCGGCTGTCGACGTCGATCACCATCCAGCCGGCGATGAGGTCCTTGGTCTCGGCGAACGGCCCGTCGGTGACCGGCGGGCGCCCCTCGCCGTCGTACCGGACCCACATTCCCTCCGGTGCGAGGGCCTGGCCGTCCACGAACTCGCCGGTCTTCTCCAGCCTGGCCGCGAAGTCGTTCATGTACTGGATGTGGGCCGAGATCTCCTCGGGCGTCCACTGGTCCATGGGCACGTTGTTCGCCGGGGCCGGGGCGCCGCGGTAGTGCTTCAGGAGCAGGTACTTGGCCATCGTGGTTCTCCTCGGTGCCGATGCGACCCATTGTGGCCGCCTTCACCCCGGGGACGGAGCCGGCCGCGGGTTCTCGACATCGCCTCCGAAAATTTTTTTCCGGACTCGTGCGGCGGCGGCTCAGCCCCCGCAGAACTCCGCCCGGACCACGGCGTCCTTGTCGCCCGTCCAGTCGGCGTTGAAGTTGAGGGCCAGGGCGTGCCGGCCGTCGGGGGTGGTGGCCGCGAGGGACGAGGAGCCGTGGATGCCGCCGTCGTGGCCCCAGACGTGGACGCCGCAGGGGAGGGTCACGTCGATCAGGCCGAGGCCGTACGCGCTGTTCGGGTCACCGGGGACGGGGACGGTGGTCTTCATCTCCTTGAGCTGGTGCGCAGGGAGCAGCCGGCCGCGCAGGAGGGCCCGGTAGAAGCGGGTCAGGTCGGCGGAGGTGGAGATCATCTCGCCGGCGGAGGAGGCCATGGAGGGGTTGAGGGCGGTGACGTCGTAGGTGGGGCCCGTCGTCGTCTCGGCGAGCTTGGAGTAGGCGCGGCCGCTCGGGCGCGGGAGGGTGGTGCGGGTGCCGGGCAGGGAGGTGCCGCTCAGGTGGAGCGGCCCGATCACCCGGTCGGTGATCTCCCTGGCGTAGGAGTGCCCGGTCACCGCTTTGATCACCATCCCGGCGAGCACGTAGTTGGTGTTGGAGTAGTCCCAGCCGGTGCCCGGTGCGAAGACCGGCCGGTGCTTCATCGCGACGGCCACCAGCCCGGCGGGCGTCAGCGTGTCGTAGCGGTGCCGGAAGAAGCCGTCCTTCAGGAAGTACGTGCGGCCGAAGTCGGGGTCCGCCGTGTAGCTGAAGACGCCGCTGGTGTGGTTGAGGAGCTGGCGGACGGTGATGCGGCGGCCGTCGTTGCCGTTGCCGCTCACCACGCCCGGCAGCCACCTGTCCACCGTGTCGTCGAGGGAGAGCCGGCCCTCGGCCTCCAGCTGGAGGAGGACGGTGGCCACGAAGGTCTTGGTGATGCTGCCGACCCGGTAGTGGTCGGACGGGGACCGCGGCGCGCCGGTCCGGGTGTCGCCGGTCCCGGCCGTCGCCGACCAGGTGCCGTGGGTGTCCCGGGCGGTGGCCGTGGCCCCGGGGACGCCGGCCGCGACCGCGGCCCGGAGCGCCTCGCGGGTGGCCTGGTGGCCGTCTGCGGAGGCCGTCGGCGCCGGGCCGGCCGGTGCCGCCAGGGCCGGTCCCGCGAGCGCCGCGGACAGGGCCAGTGCGGTCGCCGCCACCAGCGTCGTACGTACGGTCATGTCTGTCCCCCAACTGAGTTGCCGTACTCGGTCGGGGGAGGGGACCGCGTCGTGCTCGGTGAGGTTGCCTCACTGAGCGACGGTTGAGCGACTGTCAGCCCTTCTTCAGGATCAGCTCCGTGTTCCGGTCCGTCGTGCTGCCGCCGAGGACCTTGCTGGAACCGGGTGCGTTGAAGGCCAGTTCGCGGTAGAGGGCGGCGAGGCCGGTCTGGGAGAGGTCGGAGAAGTCGGTGCGGTGCGGGGCGGCGGACTCGATCAGGGTGGTGAACAGGGAGATCGTGCCGTCCTTGTTGTCCGCCAGCTCCACGACCCGGGCGAGCTGCGGGTGGTCGACGTGCGAGGCGGTGGTGATCTCCCAGAAGGCGTTGCCGTTCGAGGCCTTGTGCGGGGTGATGAGGTTGCGGTGGATGTGGCCGTTGACCCAGGCCAGCACGCCCGCGTGGCGGTTGAGCAGGGTGACCAGTTCGGCGCCGGTGTGGCGGCCGTCGCTCGGATGGGCCGGGTCGGGGCGGGTGTTGGTCATCGTCTGGCTGGTGTGGTGGCTGAAGACGACCGCGTAGGAGTCCTTGTTCTCCTTCAGGGTCTTCTCCAGCCAGGCCAGCTGGGCCGTTCCGATCGATCCGTCGTAGTGGCCGCCCGCGTCCGTCGTGTCGAGGCTGATGCCGATGACGTCGTCGGAGATACGGAAGGCGTAGTACTGGGTGCCCGCGGCCACGTTGGCCGTCGAGTAGCCGTGGCCGACCGGGCCGAGGCCCTGGTAGGCCGGGTCCAGGTGGGCCTTGAGGTAGTCCGCCACCGTGTAGGGGGCGCGTTTCTGGTCCGCGGTGACCGAGCGCGCCGACCGGGCGTGCGCCTTGAGGAAGTCGCGGTAGCCGCTGCCCTTGGGGTCCTTGGCGGTGCGGATGGAGTCCTGGAGCTTCTTCGCCTCGGCGTCGGTCACCGTCATCAGTTTCTTGCCGCCGATCGCGGCCGCGGCGAGGTAGGGGTCGGCGTGCGAGCCGAAGCAGCCGAGCGGCAGGGAGTCGTGGTTGCCGACCGTGGAGTACCAGGGGAGGTTGAGGCCGGGGCTTTGCACCTCGCGGATCGCGGCGGCCAGGAATCCGGCCAGGTGCGGGAAGCCGAGCGCCTTGTCGTGGTCGCGCACGGTCGAGGAAGCCTGCCAGTACAGCTGGAGGCCGCTGTTCTGGACGCCCTCGTAGTGCTTGGGGTCACCGGTGTTGGGGGTGATGCGGCCGCCGCTCATCACCTTCATGAACCACTCCAGTTCGGAGTGGGCGTTGTTGTCGGTGTTGTCGCCGGTCGTCATCACGAAGTGCAGCGGCGAGCCGGTGACCGGGGCACCGCGCAGCGCGTTGACGCGCTCGACGAGCGAGACGGCGCCGGGCACGGTGAGCGCCTCGTGCGGGCGCCAGGCGTGCGGGTCGTGGGCCCGCAGGTACTCCAGGCGCAGCGGGTGCTGGACATCCATCAGGTGCAGGTCGGTGAACTGCACGAACGCGGCGAGCGCGGTGCGGCGGCCGACCCGCCCGGACTTGGCGGCGGCCAGGTCGGAGCGGAGCACGCGCGCCCAGCCGGTGCCGTCGCCCAGGCGCCGGTAGCCGGAGCTGTTCCGGGGCGCGGCGACGGAGGAGAGGGTGGTGCCCTTGGTGTACGGCGCGAGGGGGGCCGCGGGGGCCCTGCGGCCCTCGGCGACCGGTTGCGGCTCCGCGGCCGCGGCCGCGGCGGGGGCGGGGGCGGGGGCGGCCTCACTGTCGGTGGGACGCAGGGCGTAACCGACGCCTGCGGAGAGCGAGACGGCTCCGGCGGCGGCGAGCACGGTACGGCGGTTGATCTCCAGTGCCTCGCGGCCCTTGTGGGCCGCGGAGGTGGCGACAGAGCGTATGCGCGACATGGCGCGATCTCCCCGAGTACGAACGCGTCGGCAGTGGTCGCGGGCGATCGCTTCCGCGAACTTCCCGCTCACTGTGGATCGTTGGCACCGGGGATGACCTGTGCGTGAACGCGGCGGCAACGCGCAGCGCCGATCACCGTACGTGGATCAGGTGAGGTGGGGACCGGTCATGGAGCGGATCGCGGGTGTCCGGGGTCCGGCTACTCGGCGTTCATCTGGCGGGGTAGGGGAGGGTCTTCGGCGCTTACGACTGCTCTTGTGCAAACCGTCCCGCGGCCGGCCGTTCCCGCCACAGCCGCAGGGCGACGTCGATCAGCCGGATGCGCCGCAACGACGGCACGGCGTCCAGGTCGTGCCAGGCGGCCATGTCGGTGGAGCCGTCGACCTCGTTCCTGAGCTCGCCGCCGATGATCTCGCCGGTGTAGATGATCCGCACCCCGTGGTGGTCGGTGGCGGGGCGCCGCAGGCCCGCGCGGGGGAAGCGGAGGCGGTTCGAGTCGATGCCCAGCAGCCCGGTCACCTCGATGCGGTAGCCGGTCTCCTCCATGAGTTCACGGCGGACCGTGTCGTAGGGGTCCTCGCCGTGCTCCATGCCGCCGCCGGGCAGGACCCACTCGGGGGTGCCGTCGTCGGCCGGTGACCGGGCGAGCAGGATCTGACCGTCACGGACGCACACGGCGTAGGCCGCCACCCTGAGCTTCTCGCGCACGTCGGCACGGTAGGGCGTGGAGCCCGCGCCGGCCACTGGTTTCCCGCGCCGGCCACCGGTTTCCCGCGCGGGACCGGGGTTCTGCCGGCGGGGCGTCCCGGTGAGCCTTGGATGGGCGCCGGTGGGCTTTCGGTGGACCCCGGTGGGCCCCGGTGGGCCCTCTTGTGGGCCCCGGCGGGTTTTCGGTGGGCTCCCGGTGGCTCCTGGAGGGGCGCCCCGCGCCTCAGCCGTCCTGGCAGGTCATGGTTCGCGACGCGGGCAGGTCGCGGACGATCCAGGACCGCTCCGGCGCGATCTCCGCCTCCCCGACCGCGTACCGGTCGGGCACCTGCCGCCCCTCCGTGATGCCGACCAGCAGGCGGGCGCCCGTGCGGACCCGGGCGTCGGTGCCGGACCCGAAGAGGAACTCCACCTCCGCGGCGGTCCGCGCCGGTTTGTAGGCGCGGGTCACGCGCAGGGTGACGCGTTCCTCGCCGGAGCCCGACAGGTGCCGGACTCCGGTGACCGTGCCTTCGGCGACCAGCCGGGCGCAGGCGAGGTAGCCGGGGCCGTCGCCCTGCTCCTCGCCGCGCCGGCCCACGGCCTTGTCCGCACTGGCACCGTTCGACATGGCGCCGGAACCGCCGTTCGCCGCGAGCCAGCCGATGCCGAACACGGCCCCGGTGAACGCGGCCGCGAGGGCGCCGGCGAGACCGAGGGCCCGGACGCCGGGGCGCTCCCGGAGCCGGCGGCGCCCGGCCGGGCGGGGCCGGGGGCTCGGGCGGGGCACCGGCCGTGGGACCGGTCCGTCGGCGAGGGCGTCGCCGATGACCGCGAGGTGCTCGCGCAGGAGTGCCACGTCGGTGGCCGCGGCGCGGTGTTCGGCCATGAAGGCGGGGTCGGCGCGCTGCTCGGCGGAGAGCGGCTCGTCCATGAGAACGGCGAACAGCGCGTCGGTCCCCACTCCGCCCTCAACTCCGTCCTGACCGTCACGTCCGTCCTGACCGTCACGTCCGTCCCGGCCGCCGTCCCGGTCGTCGCGCGCGTCGCCGTGCTCGTCGTCACGCTCGTGGGCGTCGTTCTCGGCGGGCATGTCACACCACCTCGTCCTCGTGCAGGCGGGCGCGCAGGGCCCGTACCGCCGTGTGCAGCCGGCTCTTGACGGTGCCCTCGGGGATCCCCAGCTCCTCGGCTATCCCGCGGACCGGCAGATCGGCGTAGAACCGCAGGACGAGGATCTGGCGCTGGGCGTCCGGCAGTCCGTCCAGGCCGCGGGCGACGGCCACGGAGAGCAGCCTGTTCTCCTCGCCGGAGGCGTGGTCGGGCTGGCGGAGGGAGGCGAGCCGTTCGCCGAGGCGCTCCTGGCGGCGCTTGGCGCGGTGCCAGTCCATGGCGAGCCGGGAGGCGACGACCGCCGCCCACGCCGACACGTCCCGCGGCGCCTCCTGGCCGCTCGCGGCCCGCTCCAGCAACCGCAGCCGTACCTGCTGTACCCCGTCCGGCAGGTCCGCCTGCGGTACGCCGCCCAGCGCGAGCACCGCCCGCACCCGGCGCTCCTGGTCCGCGTCCAGAGGGTCCCCGTGCTGGTCCCCCTGGGCGCGGCGGGCCTTTCTGCGCAGCACAACCCACCCCCTCACCGCGTTTCTCCTACGACGCCCGAGCCGCCGGAAACGTTCGCCCGGATCCCCGGAGACTTTTCCGAGGCGTACGTCACACCGGCACACGGCGCAGCACAGCTTGCGGTGCGACGGCCAGGCGGAGGTAATTTCTGCAGCTCAACGGGGTCGGAATAGGGAGTTCCACGGGCCGGGTTGTCCAGTGGGTGGGCGTGCCGGGCAAAGAATTGGACAGGCTGACCCGGGTCGGCCGCATGATGGAAACGCCGCAGACACACGTCAACGTACGCAGAGGGAGTCGCTGTGAGGGTCGGAATCGTCGGAGCCACCGGTCAGGTCGGCACGGTCATGCGCAGGATCCTCCAGGAGCGGAACTTCCCGGTCACGCAGCTGCGCCTGTTCGCCTCGGCCCGCTCGGCCGGGACCGTGCTCGACGGTGTGACGGTGGAGGACGCGGCGACCGCCGACTACTCCGGCCTGGACATCGTGCTCTTCTCCGCGGGCGGGGCCACCTCCAAGGCGCTCGCGGAGAAGGTCGCCGCCCAGGGTGCCGTCGTGATCGACAACTCCTCCGCGTGGCGCAAGGACCCCGAGGTCCCGCTGGTCGTCTCCGAGGTCAACCCGCACGCGATCGCCGACCGCCCGAAGGGCATCATCGCCAACCCGAACTGCACGACCATGGCCGCCATGCCGGTCCTGAAGGTGCTGGACGCGGAGGCCGGCCTTCAGGCGCTGGTCGCCACCACCTACCAGGCGGTGTCCGGCTCCGGTCTCGCGGGCGTGGCGGAGCTGCACGGGCAGGTGCAGAAGGTCGCCGCCGACGCGGACAAGCTCACGCACGACGGCGGCGCGGTCGACTTCCCCGAGCCGCAGGTCTACAAGCGGCCCATCGCCTTCAACGTGCTGCCCTTCGCCGGCAACCTCGTCGACGACGGTCTGAACGAGACCGACGAGGAGCAGAAGCTGCGCAACGAGTCCCGCAAGATCCTGGAGCTTCCCGAGCTGAAGGTCTCCGGCACCTGTGTCCGCGTCCCGGTGTTCTCCGGGCACTCCCTCCAGGTCAACGCCCGGTTCGCCCGCCCGATCTCCCCGGAGCGGGCGACGGAACTGCTCGCGGCCGCGCCGGGGGTCGAGCTGTCCGACATCCCGACCCCCCTGCAGGCGGCCGGGCGGGATCCGTCGTACGTCGGACGGATCCGGCGTGACGAGACGGTCGAGAACGGGCTCGCGCTGTTCATCTCCAACGACAACCTCCGCAAGGGGGCTGCGCTGAACGCCGTGCAGATCGCCGAGCTGGTGGCGGAGGAGCTGTCGTCCTAGGGGCCGGGCGCCTCAGGGGGTGCCACGTTCCGTCGTCGGCGGGTGCGGCGCCGTCCTGGCTGGTCGCGCAGTTCCTCCCCCAGCCTTCGGCCGGGGGTACCCCCAGCGCCCCTTCGGGCGCGTTGCACCGAGGTTCGTCATCGAAGGGGAGCCGGACACCATGAGCAACAGCCAGCCGTCGTGTGATCGGCCGCGCGTTCTAGACGGCAAGATCGCCATGATCACCGGGGCGTCCAGTGGGATCGGGGCGGCTGCCGCGCGGTTGTTCGCGCGGGAGGGTGCGGCGGTCGTGGTGACGGCGCGGCGCGTGGAGCGGCTGCGGGCGCTGGCCGAGGAGATCTCGGCCGGCGGCGGGCGGGCGCTGGCCGTGCCGGCGGACGTGGCCTCCGCCGAGGACGTCGAGCGGGTCGTCCGCTCGGCCGTCGACGCCTTCGGGCGCCTCGACTGCGCGTTCAACAACGCCGGGTTCGGCACCGCCGGCACCGAGCTGCACGAGACCGGCCAGGACGTCTACGAGCAGACCATGGACGTCAACGTGCGCGGGGTGTGGAACTGCCTGCGCTTCCAGATCCCTCAGATGCTGGGCGCGGGCGGCGGCACGATCGTCAACACGTCGAGCGTCGCGGGGCAGCGGGCCACCGGCGCGTCGGCGGCCTACGTGGCCGCCAAGCACGCGGTCCTCGGACTGACCCGGGCCGCCGCCGCCGAGTACGCGCAGCGCGGCGTCCGCGTCAACGCGCTGGTGGTGGGCAGCACCCGCACCGAGATGATGGACCGGGCCGTGCGCACCATGCCGGAGCTGCGGGCGCGGTTCGAGGACGAGACGCTGCAGAAGCGCATGGCCGGCCCCGCCGAGGTCGCCGAGGCCGCGCTCTGGCTGTGCAGCGACCGCTCCTCCTTCGTCACCGGCGCGGCGATACCGGTCGACGGCGGCACCACGGCGGCCTGACCGGGCCGGTGACGCGCGATCTCTGGGGTTTTCCCTCGTCGCCCTCCTCCCCGCTCCCGTGGAAGGATGGCGCAACCCACACATAACGAGGAGATGACCGCGTGCCTGGCACAAACCTGACTCGCGAAGAGGCGCAGCAGCGGGCGAAGCTGCTCACCGTTGACTCGTACGAGATCGATCTCGACCTCTCCGGCGCGCAGGAGGGCGGTACCTACCGGTCCGTGACCACGGTGCGCTTCGACGTCGCCGAATCCGGTGCCGCGTCCTTCATCGACCTGGTGGCCCCCGCGGTCCACGAGGTCACCCTGAACGGCGACGCGCTCGACCCGGCGGAGGTCTTCGCGGACTCCCGGATCACGCTGCCGGGCCTGCTGAAGGGCCGCAACATCCTGCGGGTCGTCGCGGACTGCGCGTACACCAACACGGGTGAGGGTCTGCACCGGTTCGTCGACCCGGTCGACGAGCAGGCCTACCTCTACACCCAGTTCGAGGTGCCGGACGCGCGCCGGGTCTTCGCCTCCTTCGAGCAGCCGGACCTGAAGGCGACCTTCCAGTTCACCGTGAAGGCGCCGAGCGGCTGGACGGTCATCTCGAACTCGCCGACGCCCGAGCCCAAGGACGACGTCTGGGTCTTCGAGCCGACGCCGCGCATCTCGTCGTACATCACCGCGCTCATCGTGGGCCCGTACCACTCGGTGCACAGCGTGTACGAGAAGGACGGGCAGTCGGTCCCGCTGGGCATCTACTGCCGTCCCTCGCTCGCCGAGTTCCTCGACTCGGACGCGATCTTCGAGGTGACCCGGCAGGGCTTCGACTGGTTCCAGGAGAAGTTCGACTACGCGTACCCGTTCACCAAGTACGACCAGCTGTTCGTACCGGAGTTCAACGCGGGCGCGATGGAGAACGCGGGCGCGGTGACCATCCGCGACCAGTACGTCTTCCGGTCCAAGGTGACCGACGCGGCGTACGAGACGCGCGCCGAGACCATCCTGCACGAGCTGGCCCACATGTGGTTCGGCGACCTGGTCACCATGGAGTGGTGGAACGACCTGTGGCTGAACGAGTCGTTCGCCACCTACACCTCCATCGCCTGCCAGGCGTACGCCCCC
Source organism: Streptomyces sp. NPDC051987 (assembly GCF_040680735.1). NCBI lineage: Bacteria > Bacillati > Actinomycetota > Actinomycetes > Kitasatosporales > Streptomycetaceae > Streptomyces > Streptomyces sp. NPDC051987. Next base: position 29,568 of record NZ_JBFAXI010000095.1, read on the forward strand.
GGCTCGCGCTGGCCGCACTCGTGGACGACGTTCGCCAACTCCATGAAGACCTGGGCGTACCGGCAGGACCAGCTGCCCTCGACGCACCCGATCATGGCCGAGATCCGCGACCTGGACGACGTGCTCGTCAACTTCGACGGCATCACGTACGCCAAGGGCGCGTCCGTGCTGAAGCAGCTCGTCGCGTACGTCGGCATGGACGAGTTCTTCACGGGCGTGCAGGCGTACTTCAAGCGGCACGCGTTCGGCAACACGCGCCTGTCCGACCTGCTGGGCGCCCTGGAGGAGACCTCCGGGCGTGACCTGAGCACCTGGTCGAAGAAATGGCTGCAGACCGCCGGGATCAACATTCTGCGGCCGGAGGTGGAGACGGACGCCGACGGTGTCGTCACCTCCTTCGCCATCCGCCAGGAGGCCCCGGCGCTGCCGGCCGGCGCCAAGGGCGAGCCGGTCCTGCGCCCGCACCGGATCGCGATCGGCCTGTACGACCTCGACGAGACGACCGGCAAGCTGGTGCGCACCGACCGGATCGAGCTCGACGTGGACGGCGAACTGACCGCCGTACCGCAGCTGACCGGCCGCCGCCGCCCGGCGGTGTTCCTGCTCAACGACGACGACCTGTCGTACGCCAAGGTCCGCCTGGACGAGGAGTCCCTGCGCGTCGTCACCGAGCACCTCGGCGACTTCGAGTCCTCGATGCCCCGCGCGCTGTGCTGGGCGTCGGCCTGGGACATGACCCGGGACGCCGAGCTGCCCACCCGCGACTACCTGTCCCTGGTGCTGTCCGGCATCGGCAAGGAGTCCGACATCGGTGTCGTGCAGTCCCTGCAGCGCCAGGTGAAGCTCGCCGTCGAGCTGTACGCCGACCCGACCGCCCGCGAGGCCCTGCTCACCCGCTGGACCGACGCCACGCTGGCGCATCTGCGGTCCGCCGCACCGGCGAGCGACCACCAGCTGGCCTGGGCCCGCGCCTTCGCGGCCACCGCCCGCACCCCGGAGCAGCTGGACCTCCTGGAGAGCCTGCTGGACGGCACCCACACCATCGAGGGCCTGGCCGTCGACACCGAGCTGCGCTGGGCGTTCGTGGAGCGGCTGGCCGCGGTCGGCCGCTTCGACGAGGCGGAGATCGCGGGCGAGTACGAGCGGGACCGGACCGCCGCCGGCGAGCGCCACGCGGCCACCGCGCGCGCCGCCCGCCCGACCGAGGAGGCGAAGGCGGAGGCCTGGGCGTCGGTCATCGACTCCGACAAGCTGCCCAACGCGGTGCAGGAGGCGGTGATCGGCGGTTTCGTCCAGACCGACCAGCGTGAGCTGCTGGCGCCCTACACCGACAGGTACTTCGAGGTCCTGAAGTCGGTGTGGGACTCCCGCTCGCACGAGATCGCCCAGCAGATCGCGGTCGGCCTCTACCCGTCCCTCCAGGTCTTCGAGGAGACACTCGCCAAGACGGACGCCTGGCTGGCCTCGGCCCAGCCGAACGCGGCCCTGGCCCGGCTCGTCTCGGAGTCCCGCGCGGGCGTCGAGCGCGCGCTGCGGGCCCAGGCGGCGGACGCGGCCGCGCGGTAGGCGGTGCCTGGTCGGGGGGGCCGGGGGGGGGTTTCCCCCGGGCCCCCCCCCCCGCCGGGGGGGCGCCACAACC
>NZ_JBFAXI010000096.1:0-31071 GCF_040680735.1 Streptomyces sp. NPDC051987
CCCGCCGGATCCCTCAGGGCTCCGGCGGGGTCCGGCGGCGCGGCGGTGGGGCCGACGGGGGCCGCGCGGCGTGCGATCACCGGCTGTATGGCAGGCTCGACATCGGTCCGAACGGCCGGAGAGATCATCAACGACGACCTCTGTCCGTGTCTGACCATTTTTGAGCGCTTACGGGGTGTGACTCGGGCCACGTAGATTGGGCGTAACGCTCTTGCGAACAACGCGATGACCTAAGAGGTGACAGCCGCGGAGGGAATACGGACGCCATTCATGGCGCTGTGCATCTTCCCGGCCCCCGCCCGCGCCGTCGGCCCATCCCCAAGCCGGCGGTCGGCTCCAGTCCGTCCTGGACGGGGCCGGAAGCCGTTTTCCAACGTTCCGAGAGGTTGTTCGTGTCGGCCAGCACATCCCGTACGCTCCCGCCGGAGATCGCCGAGTCCGTCTCTGTCATGGCTCTCATTGAGCGGGGAAAGGCTGAGGGGCAGATCGCCGGCGACGATGTGCGTCGGGCCTTCGAAGCTGACCAGATTCCGGCCACTCAGTGGAAGAACGTACTGCGCAGCCTCAACCAGATCCTTGAGGAAGAGGGTGTGACGCTGATGGTCAGTGCCGCGGAGCCCAAGCGCACCCGAAAGAGCGTCGCAGCGAAGAGTCCGGCCAAGCGCACCGCCACCAAGACGGTCGCGGCGAAGACGGTGACCACCAGGAAGGCCACCGCCACGGCCGCCCCCGCCGTGGCGCCCGCCGCCGTCGGCGACGACCCGGCCGAGGAGGCGGGGCCCGTGAAGAAGGCCGTTGCCAAGAAGGCCGCCCCCACCGCCAAGAAGGCGGCCGCGAAGAAGACCGCGCCCGCCGCCGCCAAGAAGACGGTGGCCAAGAAGACCGCCGCCAAGAAGGACGACGCCGAGATTCTCGAGGACGAGGTCCTTGAGGAGGTCAAGGCGGGCGCGGAGGAGCCCGAGGGCACCGAGAGCGCGGGCTTCGTCCTGTCCGACGAGGACGAGGACGACGCGCCGGCGCAGCAGGTCGCCGCGGCCGGTGCCACCGCCGACCCGGTCAAGGACTACCTCAAGCAGATCGGCAAGGTCCCCCTGCTCAACGCCGAGCAGGAGGTCGAGCTCGCCAAGCGCATCGAGGCCGGTCTGTTCGCCGAGGACAAGCTGGCCAACGCCGACAAGCTGGCCCCCAAGCTCAAGCGCGAGCTGGAGATCATCGCCGAGGACGGCCGCCGCGCCAAGAACCACCTCCTGGAGGCCAACCTCCGTCTGGTGGTCTCCCTGGCCAAGCGCTACACCGGCCGCGGCATGCTCTTCCTGGACCTCATCCAGGAGGGCAACCTCGGTCTGATCCGCGCGGTCGAGAAGTTCGACTACACCAAGGGCTACAAGTTCTCCACGTACGCCACCTGGTGGATCCGCCAGGCGATCACCCGCGCCATGGCCGACCAGGCCCGCACCATCCGTATCCCGGTGCACATGGTCGAGGTCATCAACAAGCTCGCGCGCGTGCAGCGCCAGATGCTCCAGGACCTGGGCCGCGAGCCCACCCCGGAGGAGCTGGCCAAGGAGCTCGACATGACCCCGGAGAAGGTCATCGAGGTCCAGAAGTACGGCCGTGAGCCCATCTCCCTGCACACCCCGCTGGGTGAGGACGGCGACAGCGAGTTCGGTGACCTCATCGAGGACTCCGAGGCCGTCGTCCCCGCCGACGCCGTCAGCTTCACGCTCCTCCAGGAGCAGCTGCACTCGGTGCTGGACACCCTGTCCGAGCGCGAGGCGGGTGTCGTCTCCATGCGGTTCGGTCTCACCGACGGTCAGCCGAAGACCCTCGACGAGATCGGCAAGGTCTATGGCGTCACGCGTGAGCGCATCCGCCAGATCGAGTCCAAGACCATGTCGAAGCTGCGCCACCCGTCGCGTTCTCAGGTGCTGCGCGACTACCTGGACTAGGTCTGCCGTCGACCTGGACTAGGTCTGCCGCCGTACGCCGTCGAAGGCCCGGTCTCCCCTCGTGGAGGCCGGGCCTTCGTGCTGCGGGGCGGGGCGTGCTGGATGACTCTGGGTGTCCCAGTCCCACCCAGCGTGAGGAGCGTGCATGCGCCGTTCTGTTGCCCCGGCCCTGACCCGGCCGCTGATCCTTGCGGCCGTGGCCACTGCCATACCACTGGCCACCGCGCCTCCCGTCGCCGCCGACAGCGTCGTGGTCGGTGGCTTCCCCGTCGACGTCTCCCAGGCTCCGTGGACGGTCGCGCTCTCCAGCCGTGACCGGTTCGGGGGTACGCGGGCCGGTCAGTTCTGCGGCGGGGTGGCGATCGCTCGGACCACCGTGCTGACCGCCGCCCACTGCCTGGCCGACGAGGTCGTCGGCGGCCCGTCCGACCCGGTCCGCGATCTCAAGGTCATCGCGGGCCGCACGGACCTGCTCGCGGCTCAGGGCCAGGAGATCCCCGTCACCGTCGCCCGCGTCAATCCGGCCTACGACCCCGACGCCAACACCGGTGACTTCGCCGTCCTCACCCTCGCCGAGCCGCTGCCTGCCGACGCGGTCATCCCGATGGCACCCCAGGGGGACACCGCCTACACACCCGGCACCAGCGCCCTGGTGTCGGGGTGGGGGGACATCACGGGCGGGGGTGACTACTCGCGCCGGCTGTACGCGGCGCGGCTCCATGTACTGCCCGACGAGACATGCGAGCGGGCCTATCCCGGCGGTCCCGATGGCACCTATCGGCCGGACTCGATGGTGTGTGCGGGCGAGACCCGCGGCGGCCCGGACGCCTGCCAGGGCGACAGCGGAGGGCCGCTCGTCGCCGGCGGGAAACTGATCGGGCTCGTCTCGTGGGGGAGCGGCTGTGGGCGTGCGGGGAGCCCCGGGGTCTACACGCGCGTCTCGGAGGTCGTACGGGCGCTCGCGCCGGGAGGTGCCCTCAGCGGCTCACGGGGGCGCCAGAAGCGCTCCTGAGCGCCGCTGTGCGATACGACGAGGGCGGCCGCTCCCTGGGGGAGCGGCCGCCCTTCACCGGCCTGTGCCGGAGCTGGCTCGTCGTCGTGGATGCGAGAGGTCAGCGCTCATCTTCGGAAGCGGTGGCCGGAACGGACGTCAGCCGCTCCGTCTCGTCCTGTATCTCAGCGGCGATCTTCTTGAGTTCCGGCTCGAACTTGCGACCGTGGTGGGCGCAGAAGAGCAGTTCTCCGCCGCTGAGCAGCACGACGCGCAGGTATGCCTGGGCGCCGCAGCGGTCGCAGCGATCGGCGGCCGTCAGGTGGCTCGCGGGGGTCAGAACAGTAGTCACGTCGCCTCTTCTCTAGCTCGACGAGCTGTCGTACCAGGGTCAACATCCAACCAGCCCGAAAACGTTCCCGCTCGGGGCTTCTCCTCGAAAAAAATCTTTCGAGGTGGCCGTCTGCTGCCGGTTGGCGGCGAATGTGCCGTATTGCGTCGTCTGGGGTGCTTACGGGTTCGCGCGGATCATCGGTCTCATCCTCCCGGCCGGGTTGCCGGTTGTTTGTGAGGACGTGCCCGGAGCCTAAATGGTTCATGCCTCGAAGGGAACGTGATATGTACTTCACTCCATCGAGGGATCGAACACGTATACGACCTTGGACTAGTGTGAGTTCATGACGAGGGTGGCGTTACAAGGGCTCTACCAGGCCTCGGTACCCTCTGAGCGGCGACCGAAGCCGGCCCTTGCCCAAAAGGGGCCCCATCGAAATTCAGCGAGGAGCGAACCGCGTGACCGCCGATACGTCCGTGCCGTCCACTGCGCTGCTGGCAGGAGCAGACCGGGACGGCTCCAACTACACCGCGCGGCACCTGCTCGTCCTTGAGGGCCTCGAAGCGGTGCGCAAGCGCCCAGGTATGTACATCGGCTCGACCGACAGCCGTGGTCTGATGCACTGCCTGTGGGAGATCATCGACAACGCCGTGGACGAGGCCCTCGGCGGCTACTGCGACCACATCGACGTCATCCTCCACGACGACGGCTCCGTCGAGGTCCGGGACAACGGCCGCGGCATCCCGGTGGACGTCGAGCCGAAGACCGGCCTGTCCGGCGTAGAGGTCGTCATGACCAAGCTGCACGCGGGCGGCAAGTTCGGCGGCGGCTCCTACGCCGCATCCGGCGGTCTGCACGGCGTCGGCGCCTCCGTGGTCAACGCTCTCTCCGCGCGTCTCGACGTCGAGGTCGACCGCGGGGGCAGTGTGCATGCCATCAGCTTCCGTCGTGGCGTGCCGGGAGTGTTCACCGGCGTCGGCCCGGACGGCAAGTTCGAGGCAGGGAGCGGGCTGCGCAAGACCAAGAGGGTGCCCAAGACCCGCAGCGGCACGCGCGTGCGGTACTGGGCGGACCGGCAGATCTTCCTCAAGGACGCCAAGCTCTCCCTCGACACGCTGCACCAGCGGGCCCGCCAGACCGCGTTCCTGGTGCCCGGCCTGACCATCGTCGTCCGGGACGAGTACGGCCTGGGCGAGGGCGGCAGCAAGGGCGAGGAGTCGTTCCGTTTCGACGGCGGGATCAGCGAGTTCTGCGAGTACCTGGCCACCGACAAGCCCGTCTGCGACGTCCTCCGCTTCTCCGGGCAGGGCACCTTCAAGGAGACCGTCCCGGTCCTCGACGAACACGGCCAGATGACTCCCACCGAGGTCACCCGCGAACTCGGCGTCGACGTGGCGCTGCGCTGGGGCACCGGTTACGACCAGACGCTCCGGTCCTTCGTCAACATCATCGCCACACCCAAGGGCGGCACCCATGTGGCCGGCTTCGAGCAGGCCATCCGCGAGACCCTCAACGAGGCGCTGCGCGCGAAGAAACTGCTGCGCGTCGCCGAGGACGACATCGTCAAGGACGACGCCCTGGAAGGTCTCACCGCGGTCGTCACCGTCCGGCTCGCCGAGCCGCAGTTCGAGGGTCAGACCAAGGAGGTCCTCGGCACCTCGGCGGCCCGCCGGATCGTGAACAGCGTGGTCAGCAGGGAGCTGAAGGCGTTCCTCACCTCCACCAAGCGCGACGCGGCCGCGCAGGCCCGCGTGGTCATGGAGAAGGTGGTCGCCGCGGCGCGCACCCGCATCGCCGCCCGCCAGCACAAGGACGCGCAGCGCCGCAAGACGGCCCTGGAGTCCTCGTCCCTGCCGGCCAAGCTCGCCGACTGCCGCAGCGACGACGTCGAGCGCAGCGAGCTGTTCATCGTCGAGGGCGACTCCGCGCTCGGTACCGCGAAGCTGGCCCGGAACTCCGAGTTCCAGGCTCTGCTGCCGATCCGTGGCAAGATCCTCAACGTTCAGCGGTCCTCGGTGACGGACATGCTGAAGAACGCCGAGTGCGGAGCGATCATCCAGGTCATAGGAGCGGGCTCCGGCCGCACCTTCGACATCGACGCCGCCCGCTACGGCAAGATCATCATGATGACCGACGCCGATGTCGACGGCTCCCACATCCGCTGCCTGCTGCTGACGCTGTTCCAGCGGTACATGCGGCCCATGGTCGAGGCCGGCCGGGTCTTCGCCGCGGTCCCGCCGCTGCACCGGATCGAGATCGTCCAGCCCAAGAAGGGACAGGACAAGTACGTGTACACGTACTCGGACCGTGAGCTGCGCGACAAGCTGATGGAGTTCCAGAGCAAGGGCATCCGCTACAAGGACTCCATCCAGCGCTACAAGGGTCTCGGTGAGATGGACGCCGACCAGTTGGCGGAGACGACGATGGACCCGCGCCACCGGACGCTGCGCCGTATCAACCTCTCCGACCTCGACGCGGCCGAACAGGTCTTCGACCTGCTGATGGGCAACGACGTCGCCCCTCGCAAGGAGTTCATCTCCAGCTCCGCGGCGACGCTGGACCGGTCCCGCATCGACGCGTAGCCGCTGTGCTCGGCCTCGGCCGAAGACGCGGCGGGGCCGGTGGGCGGGCTGCGGCAGGCTGGCGGCTGGTGGGTGCACGGGGCTGGTAGGCATGCCGCTGGTGCGCTGGTGCGCTGGTGCGCTGGTGCGCTGGTGGGCTGGTGCGCTGGTGGGCTGGTGGGCTGGTGGGCTGGTGGGCTGGTGGGCTGGTGGGCTGGTTCCTGGCATGTCCGGTGCCCACCTCGTCGGCTCGTCCGGTACCCGTCGCCCGCCCGAGGCCGGCTGTCTACCTGAGGCCCGGCTGCTCAGTGAGGTGTCTGCCGGCCTGCCCGATGCCCGGCGGCCCAGCCGTCCGGCGGAGGTCCGGGCCCCCGTGGTGGGCCTCCACCCAGGGGTGGAGAGATTCCGGTCGCTGGAATCCACCCGTGATCCACCCCCGCTCCGATCTGCTGAACTGCGCATTTCCGTAGCGTCGAAGGCGTCGGCAGCTCTCGCTCCCGGCACCGCCCCTTCCCGCTCACGGAGGCTCTGATGTCCGGGCTCGTCAATGCGTTGCTGACCGTGGCCGTCGTCGTGGTGATCGCGCGCCAGTTCCGCGCCCGCCCGGTCAACACCGGGCGGCGCTGGTGGCTGGTCCCTGTGGTCCTCGCGGTCGTCGCGCTGCGCGAGCCCGGCATACTCGACTCCCACCACCGCACCGCGTCGGCCCTCCTGCTCGCCACCGAGATGCTGGTGGGACTGGTGATGGGCGCGGCGTGGGCCTGGACCACCCGGGTGTGGACCGAAGCCGACGGCGTCGCATGGTCCAAGAGCACCAGGGCCAGTGGGCTCGTCTGGATCACCGGCATAGCCGTGCGCATCGGTCTCTTCGCCGTCGCTGCCGCCATCGGCGTCCATCAGGACAGCGCGGCCCTCATGCTCGGTCTCGCGGTCACCCTGCTGGTGCGCGGCGGCATCCTCGCCTGGCGTGTGCAGATCCTCCCCGCGGACGCGTCCATGGTCGGCCACACCCGGGCGTACGGTGACGGAATGGCCCGGGTCACCAGGAAGGAAGGCGTGTGACGGAGAACGCCTGGACGCGCTGGCCCTCGCGAGAAGCGCTGAGCCGAGAGGGGGTCTCCCGGCCCCGGCGCTCCCTCGCCTGGGGCGTGAGACTGCTCGTCCTCGTCCTGCTGCTGTGGAGCGCCTTCAACCAGTCGCACGTCCACGGCTGGGGCGTGGCCGCGGCCGTGGCGGGGGTCGTCGTGACCGCCGTGGTCTCCTGGGGATTCTTCCGGACCACCTACGCTCACCGGCTCGTCCCCTCCCTGCTGCTCATCACCGTCCTGCTGGCCGTCGCGGTCGCGGCGGAGACCACGGGCTTCCGGGGACCGGCCCTTGTGATCTGGTGCGGCTGCGGCATCTCCGCCCTGGAGCGGCTGCCGGTGGCGATCGCCCTGCCCGTCGCGTCGGTCGCCCTGGCCTCGTACTCCGCGTTCAACAACGACGTATGGCTGACCACCGCCGCCACGGTCGCCGGCATGGCTCTCGCCGGTTACGTCATGAGACTCGATGCCGAGGCCCGGGGCCACGCACAGCGGCTGCTCGCCCAGGAGCGCGCCGCGAGGGCGGCCGAGGCCGAGTCGGCGGCGCTGGCGGAGCGGGCCAGGATCGCCAGGGAGATCCACGACGTGCTGGCACACAGTCTCTCCGCCCAGCTGGTCCACCTGGAGGCGGCGCGGCTGCTGATCGAGCGCGGAGCCGACCGGCAGCAGATCCTGGAAAGGGTGGTGGCCGCCCGCGGAATGGCCCGCGACGGGCTCGCCGAGACCCGGCAGGCCCTGTCCGCCCTGCGGGGGGAGCTCACCCCGTTGGAGGACTTCCTGAGCGCACTCGTCGATTCGACCGACGGAGCCGAGGTCACCGTCACGGGCGAAAGGAGGTACCTGCCCGCCGAGGCGTCGCAGACCGTACGCCGCGTCGCCCAGGAGGCGCTGACGAACGTCCGTAAACACGCCCAGGGCGCCAAGGTCCAGGTACGGCTGGACTACAGCGAGCACGAAGTGATGCTGAAGGTGCGGGACTCGGGCGGCCGTCCCGGCGAACTCACCGGCTCCGGCGGCGGGTACGGTCTGCTCGGTATGCGGGAGCGGGCCGAACTGCTCGGCGGGTCGCTGGAGGCAGGGCGGGATGACGAGGGCTTCGAGGTGAGGTTGAGGGTGCCCGTATGACGGAGGAGGAGAAGAAGCCCGCGCGGGTCGTGGTCGCCGACGACCAGACGGTGGTCAGGGAGGGCATCGTGATGCTCCTCGGGCTGCTGCCCGGCGTCGAGGTGGTCGGCGCGGCGGGTGACGGGGAGGAGGCGGTCCGGCTGGTGGCCGAACTGGCCCCGGACGTGGTGCTGATGGACCTGAGAATGCCGCGCTGCGACGGGGTGGAGGCGACCCGGCGGATCCGGTCGGAGTACCCCGGGACCCAGGTCGTGGTGCTGACCACGTTCGCGGACGACGAGTCGCTGTTCCCCGCGCTGCGGGCCGGTGCCCGTGGGTACCTGACCAAGGACGCCGGTGGTGACGAGATCGTCAGAGCCGTGGAGAGCGTGCTGTCGGGGGACGCGGGACTGTCGCCGAGCATCCAGCGGCGGCTGCTGGAGCGGCTGTCACAGCCGGAGCCGGCGCCCGCCGCCGAGGCGCCGGACGGCCTCACCACGCGGGAGACCGAGGTCCTGGTGCTGATCGCGGAGGGGTTCAGCAATCAGGAGATCGCCCGGCGGCTGTGTGTCTCCACCGCGACCGTGAAGACACACATCAACAACCTGTTCGCCAAGACAGGGCTCAAGGACCGGGCGCAGGCCGTGCGTTACGCCTACAGGAAGGGACTGGCGCGCCCACCAGCGGATTGAGTCACCTGATGGGGTGAAGAGGCAGGGGAAGAAGTGTCGGGGATCTTCCCGGTCTGTCCATCCTTGGGCATGCAGTCAAGCAATGGGCGGCACCGCGACGGCGGGGGTGGCTCCGAGAGTTCGGCCGGGCGGTTCGAGGACATGGGCGAGTGCGGCGCGGCCTCTCGCGACATCAGGTACGAGGACCCTTGGCACGACGCGCTGGCCTCCGGCTGGGGCGAGCCGGACGGCGTCGGGGCGCCCGCTCCCGCGGTACCCGCCGCGCGAACGGGGGAGGACAGGGCGGATGTTCGCGCCCGCGACGTGTATCTGGAGGTGCAGCGCAGCGCGGCCTTCCAGGAGGTGCGCAGCCGGTACCGAAGGTTCGTGGTGCCGGGGGTCGCTGTCTTCCTCACCTGGTACGTGGCATACGTGGTGACCGCTGTGACGGCGCCCGGTCTGATGGCGCGGCCCGTCGCCGGAGCGGTGAACGTGGCGATGGTCGCGGGGCTCGGTCAGTTCCTCACCACGTTCCTGCTCACCTGGGCCTACGCCCGGCACGCGCGGCTGCGCCGGGACCGTGCCGCGCTGGACCTGCGCTGGGACACCCAGGAGCTGACCAGGGGCGCTCGGGGCGGTGCGGTATGACGATCCGTCACGAGACCCTGGCACTGCTGCTGTTCAGCGCGTTCGTCGCCGTGACGCTCGGGATCACGACATGGGTGAGCCGCAGGCGGCACGGTTCGGCGGAGGAGTTCTACGCCGGCGGCCGGCTCTTCTCGCCGATAGAGAACGGTTTTGCCGTCGCGGGCGACTACATGTCGGCGGCCTCCTTCCTCGGCGTGACCGGTCTCATCGCGCTCTTCGGCTACGACGGGCTGCTGTATGTGGTCGGCTTCCTGGTGGCGTGGCTGGTCGTGCTGTTCCTGGTGGCCGAGCTGGTCCGCAACTGCGGGCGGTTCACGCTGGCCGACGTGATCGCGGCGCGGATGAGCGAGCGGCCGGTGCGGATCGCGGTGGGGGCGTCGTCGGTCACCGTGTCCGTTCTCTATTTGGTGGCGCAAATGGTGGGCGCGGGCAGCCTGGTGGCGCTGCTGCTCGGGCGGACGAGCGGGGCGGCGCAGGCGTGGACGGTCATCGGGGTCGGCGCGCTCATGGTGGTCTACGTGTCGTTGGGAGGCATGCGGGCCACGACCTGGATCCAGATCGTGAAGGCGGTCCTGCTGCTGAGCGGGACGGTGGCGCTGACCGTGCTGGTACTGCTGCGCTTCCACGGTGACGTCGACCGGCTGCTGCTCACCGCCGCCGGGCGCAGTGGCCACGGGAGGGCGTTCCTGGTGCCGGGGCTCAGGTACGGCGGGAGCTGGAGCGAGCGGCTGGACTTCATCAGCCTGGGACTGACGCTGGTGCTGGGCACGGCGGGCCTGCCGCACATCCTGTCCCGCTTCTACACGGTGCCGACCGCGCGGGCGGCGCGGCGGTCGGTGGTCTGGTCGATCGGCCTGATCGGGGGGTTCTACCTGATGGCGATCGTGCTCGGCTTCGGGGCGGCGGCCGTGGTCGGGCCGGACGCGGTGCGCGCGTCGAACGAGTCGGGGAACACGGCGGTTCCGCTGCTGGCGCTCGACCTGGGCGGCGGCGCGGGCTCCACAGGGGGGACGGTGCTGTTCGCGGTGGTCGCCGCCGTCGCGTTCGCGACGATCCTCGCCGTGGTCGCGGGGATCACCCTCGCCTCGTCGGCGTCCGTCGCCCATGACCTGTACGCGTCGCTGCGCAGGGAGCGCGCCAGGCAGCGCAGTGAGGTCGGGGTGGCGCGGGTGGCGGCGGTCGGCATCGGCGTCGTGGCGATCGCCCTCGGCTTGCTGGCCCGGGACATGAACGTCGCCTTCCTGGTGGGGCTCGCCTTCGCGGTGGCGGCCTCGGCGAACCTGCCGGTGCTGCTGTACTCGCTGTTCTGGCGGAACTTCACGACCCGCGGGGCGGTGTGGGCCGTATACGGCGGGCTCGTGCCCGCGCTGGGGCTGGTCGTGCTCTCCCCCGTGGTGTCCGGAAGTCCGGGCGCGCTGTTCCCGGGGGTGGACTTCCAGTACTTCCCGTTGCAGAACCCCGGGATCGTCTCCATCCCGCTCGGCTTCCTGGCCGGCTGGCTCGGCACGGTCACCTCGGACGAGCTCCCGGACGAGGGCCGGCACGCGGAGACGGAGGTGCGGTCGCTGACCGGGGCGGGGGCCGTCTAGCCGCAGCGTCGCCCGCCCGCCCGCCCGCCCGTCCCGTCCGCCAGCCAGCCCGGCCCCGCCCCCCGGCACGGCTACGGCGCCACCCAGGCGTAGCGGTGTTCGGGGCGGCCCGTGTCGCCGTACTTCAGGGAGAGGCGGAGGCGGCCGGCCTGTTCCAGGTGGCGGAGGTAGCGCTGGGCGGTGGAGCGGCTGAGGCCGGTCTCGGCGGCTACCTCGTGGGCGGAGAGCGGATGGTCGGCGCGGTGCAGGACGCCGCAGATGAGGTCGGTCGTGGGCTCGGAGTGGCCGCTGGGCAGGCCGGGCGCGGACGGCGCGGGTGAGGTACGCAGGGCGCCGAAGATCCGGTCGACCTGCTCCTGGCCGGACAGGCCGCGGCCGCCGACCCGGTCCACGGTGCGGCGCAGGGCCGCGTAGGAGTCCAGTCGGGCGCGCAGGGCGGCGAAGGTGAACGGCTTGACCAGGTAGTGCAGGGCGCCGAGGCGCATCGCCTTCTGGACGGTCGTCACATCGCTGGCCGCCGTGATCATGATGACGTCGGTGCCGTGCCCCTGCTCCCGCATCTGGTGCACGAGTTCGAGGCCGGTCTGGTCGGGCAGGTAGTGGTCCAGCAGGACCAGGTCGATGGTGCCGCGGCCGACGGCGGCCAGGGCCTGGGCAGCGCTGTGCGCGCGGGCGGCCACCCGGAAGCCGGGAACCTTCCCCACGTACTTGGCGTTTATCTCAGCGACGCGGAAGTCGTCGTCGACCACCAGGACGTCGATCATCAGGCCTCTCCTTCAAGGCCGGCGAGCGTTAAGCCCGTGTTTCGTCTGCGCAGTTGTAGCGCGAGCAAAACGAGCACAACAGGTGCTTGCGAGCAAAAGAACGGCTTGCGCCCAGAAGACTCCTGCTGTGGCGGGGGCCACGCCTACCGTCCCGGGCCATGAGCGCAGACACCGGCCCCGCCATCGAGCTACGGGGCGCGAGCAAGATCTTCAAGACCCCGTCAGGGGGGCTGCACACGGCCGTCCGCGACCTCGACCTCACCGTGGGGCGTGGCGAGTTCGTGGCCGTCGTAGGGCCGACGGGGTGCGGCAAGTCCACCACGCTGACCCTGGTCAGCGGGTTGGAGGAGCCCAGTGAGGGCGAGGTGCTGGTGGCCGGTGAGCCGGTCGCCGGCGTCGGCGACAAGGTCGGTTTCGTCTTCCAGCAGGACGCCACCTTCCCCTGGCGGACCGTGCTCTCCAACGTGATGGCCGGCCCCCGCTTCCGGGGCGTGCCGAAGGCGGAGGCCAAGGAGAAGGCACGTGCCTGGCTGGCCAAGGTCGGGCTCGCCGCCTTCGAGGACCGTTACCCGCACCAGCTCTCCGGCGGCCAGCGCAAGCGCGTGGCACTCGCCGCGACCTTCGTCAACGACCCCGAGATCCTGCTCATGGACGAGCCGTTCTCCGCGCTCGACGTGCAGACCCGGGCCCTGATGTCGGACGAGCTCCTCGACCTGTGGGAGGGCACGGGCGCCTCCGTCGTGTTCGTCACCCATGACCTGGAGGAGTCCATCGCGCTGGCCGACAAGGTCGTCGTCATGACCGCCGGGCCCGCGACCGTGAAGCAGGTCTTCGAGATCGACCTGCCCCGCCCCCGCAGGGTCGAGTCGGTGCGTCTGGAACCACGGTTCATCGAGATCTACCGCGAGATCTGGGAGTCCCTCGGCGAAGAGGTCCGCATCACCCGCGAGAGGGGTGCCGCTCATGTCGCCTGACACCCTCAGCACGCCCGTCGTCGGCACGGCCAAGGCGGCGCCCGATCGCGCCCGGTCGCGCGCCGAGGCCGCCCGCAGACGCAGGGCGATCGTGTTCGCCGTGCGCGTCCTGCTCCTGGTGGCCGTCCTCGGCCTGTGGGAGACCCTGTCCCGGGCCAAGGTCATCGACCCGTTCAACTTCTCGATGCCTTCGAAGATCTGGGACCAGATCTGGACCTGGGTGACCCACGGCACCGCCCTCGGCCCCCTGGGCGAGCAGATCTGGTACACGCTCTACGAGGCGCTGCTCGGCTGGGTCATCGGTGTCGTCGCCGGTGTGGTCTTCGGCATCGCGCTGGGCCGGATCCGTTTCCTCGCCGACGTCCTCGGTCCCTACATCAAGGTGCTCAACTCGATCCCCAGGATCGTGCTGGCCCCGATCTTCGTGATCTGGTTCGGGCTCGGCGCGTCATCCAAGGTCGCCTCGGCCGTGGTCCTGGTGTTCTTCCCGGTGTTCTTCAACGCCTTCCAGGGCGCCCGCGAGGTCGACCGCAACCTGGTCGCCAACGCCCGGATCCTCGGCGCGAGCGACCGCAGGGTCACCCTCCAGGTCGTCATCCCGTCGGCCACCTCGTGGATCTTCACCAGCCTGCACGTCAGCTTCGGCTTCGCCCTCATCGGCGCCATCGTCGGCGAGTACATCGGCGCCACCAAGGGCATCGGCCTGCTCGTCGCGCAGTCGCAGGGCACCTTCAACGCGGCCGGCGTGTATGCCGCGATGACCATCCTCGCCGTCGTCGCGCTCGCCGCCGAAGGACTCCTCACCTTCGCCGAGCGCCGCATCTTCCGCTGGAGGCCGTCGGGTTCCGACAGCTGAACCCGCAGCACCCCCTCCGCTCCGCCCGCACCGCCTCTCACAAGGACGTGAACCCTCATGCGCAAGTCCGCCAGATACACCACCCTGGCCGCCGCCGGCCTGCTCGCCCTCTCCTCCCTGACCGCCTGTGCCAACGACGCGGCGAGCACCGCCTCCACCGGTTCCGGCAAGGGCACGAAGGTCAAGATCATGGTCGGTGGCCTGGACAAGGTCATCTACCTGCCCGCGATGCTCACCCAGCGGCTCGGCTACTTCGACGCCGAGGGCCTCGACGTGGAGCTGCTCACCGAGCCGGCCGGCGTGCAGGCCGAGACGGCGCTCGTCGCCGGGCAGGTCCAGGGAACCGTCGGGTTCTACGACCACACCCTCGACCTGCAGACGAAGGGCAAGGCGGTGGAGTCCGTCGTGCAGTTCTCGCGGGCTCCCGGCGAGGTGGAGGTCGTCTCCACCAAGGCGGCCGGCGACATCACCTCGCCCAAGGACTTCAAGGGCAAGAAGCTGGGCATCACCAGCCTCGGGTCGTCGACCGACTTCCTCACCAAGTACCTCGCCGTCAAGAACGGCGTGAAGGTCAGCGACTTCTCCCCGGTCGCCGTCGGCGCGGGGGCGACCTTCGTCTCGGCGCTCCAGCAGGGCTCGATCGACGGCGGCATGACCACCGACCCGACCGTCGCGACCATCCTGGACAAGAAGGCGGGCAAGGTCCTGGTGGACATGCGGACGCCGGAGGGTTCCCAGCAGGCGCTGGGCGGACCGTACCCGTCGTCGAGCCTCTACATGCAGACCGACTGGGTCAACGGCCACAAGGACACCGTCCAGAAGCTGGTCAACGCGTTCGTCAAGACGCTCAAGTGGATGTCCACGCACAGCGCCGACGAGATCGCGGCCAAGATGCCCGCCGACTACGCCCAGGGCGACAAGGCGCTCTACACGCAGTCCATCAAGAGCACGCTGCCGATGTTCACCGCCGACGGAGTCATGCCGCAGAACGGTCCGGAGACCGTGGAGAAGGTGCTCAAGGCGTTCAACACGAACATCCAGAACGCCGACGTCGACCTGAGCAAGACGTACACCACCGAGTTCGTCGAGGCGGCCAAGTAGGTCGAGTCGGCCAAGCAGCACGCCTCAGCCGCGGGTCGCCCACATGTAACGGTGTTCGGGGCGGCCCGCGTCGCCGTACTTGAGGGTCAGCCGGGCCCTTCCCGTGCGTTCCAGGAGCTTCAGATAACGCTGAGCGGTCTGCCGGCTCACACCCGTCCGCTCGGCGATCTCCTGAGCCGACAACGGGCCCTCGGCACTCAACAGGCACTGGCGCACCAGCTCGGCGGTGGTGGGGGAGTGCCCTTTGGGCAGCCCCGGCTCGGACGGTGCGGACAGGGCGCCGAAGATGCGGTCCACCTCGGCCTGTTCGGCCTCGCCGCCGCCGTCCAGAGTGCGCCGCAGCCGCGCGTACGCCTCCAGTTTGGCGCGCAGCCCGGCGAACGCGAACGGCTTGACCAGGTACTGCAGGGCGCCCTGCCGCATCGCCGCCTGCACGGTGGACACGTCCCGGGCCGCCGTCACCATGATCACGTCGGTCTGGTGACGGCGTCGGCGCATCTCCTGGACCACCGCGAGGCCTGTGTCGTCGGGCAGGTAGTGGTCCATGAGGACGAGGTCGAGGCGGGGCAGCATCTCCAGCCGGCGCAGCGCCTGAGCCGCGCTGTGGGCCTCGCCCGCCACGTGGAAGCCGGGCACCTTCTCGACGTAGGCGGCGTTGACCCGGGCGACCCGGGTGTCGTCGTCCACGACCAGAACCTCGATCATCGGGCCTCCTCGTCGGCCGGTGCGAGCGCCGGGGCCGGCTCCAGCCCCGGTTCGGTCAGCGCCTCGGGCAGGACGACGGTGAACTGGGCGCCCCCGCCCTCCGGTTCGTCCACGGTCGCGCTGCCGCCCTGCCGTTCCGCGAGACGGCGCACCAGGGGGAGCCCGATGCCGCGCTTGCCGTGTGCGGGCGGCTTCTTGGTGGACCAGCCCTCGGTGAAGACCAGCTCCCGCTGCGCCGCCGGGATCCCGGGCCCGGTGTCCCGCACCCTGAGGACGATCGCGCGGCCCTCCGCGCACAACTCGACCTCCACGCGCGCGTGCGGCGTACCGGCGACCGCGTCCAGCGCGTTGTCCACCAGGTTGCCCACCACCGTGACCAGGCCCCGGGGATCGACCAGCCGGTCCGGGAGCCAGGTGTGGTCGGACACCCACAGGGCCACCCCGCGTTCCGCCGCGACGGTGGCCTTGCCGACCAGCAGGGCCGCCAGCAGCGGGTCCTGGATCTTCTCCGTGACCTGCTCGGCAGTGACCCGGTGGTCGCCGACCACCTCGCCGACGAACTCCACCGCGTCGTCGTACATCTCCAGTTCCAGCAGCCCGAGCAGGGTGTGCATGCGGTTGGCGTGCTCGTGGTCCTGGGCGCGCAGAGCGTCGATGAGACCGCGCGTGGAGTCGAGTTCCCGCCCGAGCTGCTCCAGTTCGGTGCGGTCACGCAGGGTGGCGACGGCGCCGCCGTCGTCCGTGGGCATCCGGTTGGCGACCAGGACCCGCTGCCCGCGCACGGTGAGCAGATCCGTGCCGGTCACCCGGCCGGCGAGCACATCGGTCGTACGGCCCGCGCCGAGCGCCTCGTCGGGGGACCGGCCGACGGCCTCGTCACCGATGCCCAGGAGCCGTCTCGCCTCGTCGTTGAGCAGCCGGATGCGGCCGGCGCGGTCGAGGGCGACGACGCCTTCCCGGATGCCGTGCAGCATCGCCTCGCGCTCCGCGAGCAGCGCCGAGATGTCGGAGAAGGCGAGGTCCCGGGTCTTCCGCTGGACCCGGCGGGAGATCAGCCAGGCGGCCAGCGCGCCGACCGCGAGGGCACCGCCGGCGTAGGCGAACAGCCCGGGGATCGTGCTGAGCAGCCGGGCCCGCACACTGTCGTAGGCGATGCCGACCGAGACCGCCCCGATGATCCGGTGCCGCGCGTCGTACAGCGGCACCTTGCCGCGTGCGGAGCGGCCCAGGGTGCCGTTGTCGATCTGCATGACCTCCTTGCCCTCCAGCGCCTCCTGGGGACTGGTCGAGACATGCTGGCCGATCTCCGAGGGAGTGGTGTGCGACCAGCGGAATCCGCCCCGGTCCATGACCACGACGTACTCGGCGTGCGTGGCCTTGCGGATCCGCTCCGCCTCCTTCTGCACCGGTCCGTCCACGCTGGGCGGGGAGGTCAGCACGCCCTCGGCGATCTCGGGGTCCTGGGCCGTGGTCTCGGCGATCGCCAGGGCCCTGCGCATCGCCTCCTGGTCCAGCTGCTTGCTCAGGGGCGCCAGGAAGAGCCCGGTCGCGAGCACGGCGACTCCGGCGGCGATCGCCAGCTGCATCAGCAGGACCTGTGAGAACACCTTCCGGGGCAGCCGGGGGCGCAGACGGCGCACGGGGGGCGTGGGGCTCATAGCCACGACGGTACGTGCGCGGGTACGCCCACCTTAAGGGGGTGTGGTGTGGATCTCTTGACCAGTTCTTGGGAAAGTCCCGGTCAGCTCGCCAGCGCCGGCGTCGCCCGCAGCTCCCGCAGCGACACCACGTCCATCCGGGCCGGCGACCCCAGCACCGACACCCCGCAGCTCTCCGGGCGTGGCGGCAGCGAGGCGCCCTGGGCCACACCGACCCGCCAGCGACGGCCGTCGGCGTGGCCGACGGTGACCTCCCAGCGCGGGGCCGCGCCCTCGGTCCGAACGACGCTCAGCACGCCCGCGGCGTACTCGCCCACCGCCTCCCGCACGGCCAGCTCCGCCGCCTGTCCCGGCCGTTCCCAGGCGGAGCAGCCGCGGCACCCGTCCAGCACCACACGCCCCTCCTGGATGCCGTGCACGGCGTCCTTGACGGTATGCGCCTCGGCGCGGCCGTAGGCGTAGCCGTACGGCAGGACGAGCACCGTCGGGGAGAAGCGGTGACCACCCAGATGGGTGACCTCCCAGGTGCCCGTCACCCCGGAGGCGGCCAGCTCGGCGGCGAGCGGGCGGCCCAGCAGGGCGCAGCAGCGGTCCCGCTTGCCGTTGGTGCAGACGAGCGCGAGCGGGCTGCCCCGGTGCGGCCGGCCGTCGAGGGCCGCGCCGAACGAACGGTGGTCGCCCGCACCGAGCGCCTGGAAGTCGAGGCCGAGCAGCCGGTGCGGGTCGCGGGTCGTGGCGCCGTGCAGCCAGACGTTCCCCGGGACGGTGTGGGCGGCGTACACCTGCCGTTCGGCGGGGGTGCCGGAGTCGGCGTGACGGCCGGGGCGGCGGATCAGCGCGATCCGCACCCCGGTGCCCTCGGCGGCGGCCTCCAGGGCGCGGCCCAGCGCGGGGTCCAGATGGCTCGACGTGAGCGCTTTGGGACCCCACGGGCCGGGCTGTTCCAGGAGCAGCCACGTCGTCGCGGTGGCGGCGGTACCGGACACAGGCTCGTCGAGCATCCGGGAGACGGTTGCGCACCTACTCACAGAGGTGAGCCTAACCTGACTTGCCGCGGAGTGAGGTCCGGCCTCGCCCGTTCGCGCCGCCGAAGAGGGACCGAAGGGGGGTCATCCGGGCAGGGGCTGCGGCGGTTTCGGTCCGACGTAGTGACCGCTCGGACGCATGCGCAGCGGACGTTCGCCGTACTCCTCCAGGGCGTGGGCGATCCAGCCCGCCGTCCGGGCGACGGCGAAGATCGTCTCGCCCGCGGTGGCCGGCATGCCGCACGAGGCCGTGAACACGGCGAGCGCCAGGTCCACGTTGGCGTGCAGCGGGGTGTGCCGGGCGGTCGTGGCGACGACGTCCCGGGCCGCGAGCAGGGCGGGCTCCGCCCGGGGGACCTCCGTCAGCAGCGCGAACAGGACCCGGGCGCGTGGATCCTCGCCCTGGTAGAGAGGGTGACCGAGACCGGGAATGCGGCGGCCCGCGCGGAGTTCGTCCGCGATCACCGTGGCCGCGCTGCCCCGGTCGAGGACGTCGAGCAGCAACCGGTGGGCGAGGCCGCTGGAGGCGCCGTGCAAGGGGCCTTCCAGCACGCCGAGCCCGGCCGACACGGCCGCGTACGCGTGGGCGCGCGCGGAGGCGGCGACCCGGACCGCGAGGGTGGAGGCGGCCAGGTCGTGGTCGGCGAGCAGCGCGAGCGCCGTGTCCAGGAAGCGCAGTGCGGCGTCGCCGGGCTCGATGCCGGTCAGCCTGCGCCACAGGCGGTGGGCCAGCGGGCCGTCGTCGGGCCCCCGTCGGTGCTGCGCGGGGAGCGCGGCGACGAGGGTGGGGATCAGCACGCGCGCGGTGCCGAGGACGGACTCCTCGGACAGGTCGAAGCGCAGTGGGTCCTCGGCGGCCGCGGCGATCGTGGCGACCCGCAGCCGGTCGACGGGCGAGGTGTGCTCGGGCAGCGCGTCGACGGCCCGGCGGGCGACCGCGACGGTGGCCTCCGGTGCGGTGAAGGTCGCCCCGCGGGTCATACGGCCCGTCCACAGCCACTCGGCCACCTCCTCGTAGGAGTGGTGCGCGGCGAGTTCGGTGGCGTCGACGCCCCGGAAGAAGTACCGGTCCCTGTCGATCAGCGTGATCCGCGTGCGCACCGACAGGTCACCGCCGGAGCCCGGACTCCCGGCCGCCTCCCGCCTGTTGCGGCGGGCCAGCGCCGCCACCTCCTCGGCGTCGAAGGTACTGGCGCGGCCCCCGGGCTCGCGTCTGCTGCTGAGCTGGCCCCGGCTCACGTAGGCGTACACGGTCTCGGCCTTGACGCCGAGCAGTTCGGCGGTCTCCTTGGTGCTCAGGCGCCGCGCGGGACCGCCGGGAACGGGGTGTTGATCGCTCATGGGCGTCACCGTAGCCGCATCGGTATGGATTGACTCGATCAATATTGATGCGTGGCGGTGCCACGCCGGCCGAGCGCCTCCCCTCCTGGCGGTCGGCGACGGCAGCGGGCGCCGGGACCATAAGCTCACTGCATGACCGACCACACCCGTACCCTCTCCCTGATCCTGAGTCTGATCAGGAGCGGAACGGCCGTGACCCGGCCGGACCTCGGACGGCAGACCGGGCTCGGCCGGACGGTCGTCACGCAGCGGGTGGAGCACGCGATCCGGGTCGGACTGGTGGCCGAGGGCGAGCCGGCCCCCTCCACCGGCGGGCGGCCCTCCCGCATCCTGCGGATGGCGTCCGGCGGCGGTGTCGTCCTCGGCGCGGTGTTCGGCGCCACCCATCTGCACGCCGCGGTGACCGGCCTCGACGGGACCGTGCTCGCCGACCGGCGGGTGCCGTGGGACATCGAATCGGGCCCGGAGGCCTCCCTGGACACGCTGGTCGAGGTGGCGGAGAGGCTGCTGAGCGCGGAGCTGCGCGACCGCCTGTGGGGGGTGTGCGTGGGCGTCCCCGGACCGGTCGACTTCGCGCGCGGGACGCCGGTGCGGCCCCCCATCATGGCCGGCTGGCACGGTTTTCCGCTCCGGGACCGGCTCGAAGCCCGCTACGCCGTGCCTGCCTGGGTCGACAACGACGCCAACCTCATGGCGCTGGGCGCCTGGAGCCGGACCCGGGCGACCGCCGGCGACAACATCCTGCTCGTGAAGGCGAGCACGGGCATCGGGCTGGGCCTGATCTCCAGGGGGCGGCTGCACCGGGGGGCGCGCGGCGCGGCCGGCGACCTCGGGCACACCATCGTCGCCGAGGAGTCCCGCCACCGGTGCCGGTGCGGCAAGTTCGGCTGCCTCGAAGCGTTCGCGGGCGGCTGGGCCCTGACCCGGGACGCACGCGCCGCGGCCCTGGAGGGACGCAGCCCCTTCCTGGCCGACCGCCTGGAGCGGCTGGAGCGCCGGGACGCGCCGCTGGCCGTCACCGACGTGCTCGACGGCTGCCGGGCCGGCGACCGCGTCAGCACCGAGCTCGTCACCCGGGCGGGTGAGCTGGTCGGCGGGCAGCTCGCGACGCTCGTCAGCGTCTTCAACCCGTCGACGGTCTATCTCGCCGGCGTGCTGGCGCAGGCGGGCGACCTGTTCCGGGACCCCGTCGCGGAGGTGGTGGCCAGACGGTCGCTGCCGCTGGCCACCGACGAACTCGTCATCGCCCAGGTCGCCCCGGACCGCCTGGAGGGAGTCGTCGGAGCGGCGGCCCTGGCCGTCGACGAGCTGCTGCACCCGGACCTGCTCGACCAGTGGCTCCCGCACGGCAGCCCCCGCGGGATCCGCGCCCGCACCGGCGGCGTCACCGAGCCGCTTCCCCTCGGCGCGCCGCTGGCGGGGGCCCGGTAGGGCGTGTGGCGAACGTCCCGGTCCGCCTCGCGACGCCCTGCACGCTTTTTCCAGAGGCGACCGCCGCCTACGCGGGCCGGACGGCGGGGGCGGCCGCGGGGACGTCGGCCCAGCCGCCGCCGCGTGCCGAGTCGACGACCGCCTGGGCGATCTCGGCCGCTCGCAGCCCGTCGGCGAAGGACGGCATGCCGGTCACCTGTTCGCCGCCGATCGCCGCGTAGGCGTCCGCGACGAAGTCGGCGAAGACCTCGTAGTAGCCCTGCGGATGCCCGGACGGCAGCCGGGCCGCCCGCCCGGCGGGCGCCCCGGGCCGGTTCGGGTCACGCAGCACCACTTCGTTGGAGTTCCGGCCGCCGATCCACAGCGACTCCGGAGTCTCCTGGCGGAAGGCGTAGCTGGCGTCGGGCCCGTCGAAGGAGAACGACAGCGCGTTCTTGTACCCGGCGGAGACCTGGCTGACCACCACCGATCCGATCGCGCCTGCGTCCGTTTCGAGCAGGACGACCGCGCCGTCCTCGGTCTCGACGGGGCGCGGGGTGCCGTCCGCCGCCGGCCGGGCCGCGACCGCGCGGGCGAAGGACGCGTTCACCCGGGTGATCCGCTGTCCGGTGACGAACTCGGCGAGATCGCACCAGTGGACACCGATGTCCCCGAACGCGCGCGTGGCCCCGCCGTCCGCCGGGTCGACCCGCCAGTCGGTGGCCTGGCCGTCCGCGAGCCAGTCCTGCAGATAGCTGCCGTGGATCAGCCACGGGGGCCGGTGTCCCGGCCGCCTGATCCGGTCGCGTGCCTCGCGCACGGCCGCGTAGTACCGGTACACGAAGGGCACCGCGGTGACGAGTTCGCGCTCCGCCGCCAGGGCGGTGAGCTCGCGGGCGGTCTCGGGGTCGGTGGCCAGCGGCTTCTCGCAGACCACCGGGACACCGGCGGCGAGGGCCGCCCGGCAGAACCCGGCGTGCGTGGCGTTGGGCGTGCACACGTGCAGCACGTCCACGCCGTGCCGCAGCAGTTCCTCGGCCGAGTCGAAGCCGCGGCCGGCCCCGAACTCCGCCGCGGCGCGACGGCCCTTCTCGGGCGTCGACCCGACCACGCCCACCAGCTCGCCGCCCGCCACGAGCGCGGACCGGGTGTGCACGGCCCCCATGAAGCCGGTACCGATGACACCGACGCGCATGACGCGCACCTCTTCTCTCTTGCTCTCCGGGGAGCTAACGCGTGAACGGACCGAAAAATCAGGGAGGGATGACTCCCGCAAGGTCAACTTTTGATCACCGTAAGCTAAAGTGGCGGAAACGCCAAGGAGGCTGCACATGAACCAGAGCCAGGCACAGAGCCAGGAACCGGCCCGGCAGCCGGTCACCCTCTTCACCGGCCAGTGGGCGGACCTGCCGTTCGAGGAGGTGGCGCGCCTGGCGGCCGAGTGGGGCTACGACGGTCTGGAGATCGCGGCCTCCGGCGACCACCTGGACCTGGCCCGCGCCGAGGCCGACCCCGACTACCTGCCCCACCGGCAGGCGATCCTGGAGCGCCACGGGCTGAAGGTCTGGGCGATCTCCCACCACCTGGGCGGCCAGGCCGTGTGCGACGACCCGATCGACTTCCGGCACCAGGCGATCCTGCGCCCGGAGGTCTGGGGCGACGGCGATCCGGAGGGCGTCCGGCAGCGCGCGGCCGAGGACATGAAGCGTGCCGCGCGGGTCGCCCGCAGGCTCGGCGCCGACACCGTCGTCGGATTCACCGGATCCAAGATCTGGAAGTACGTGGCGATGTTCCCGCCCGTCTCCCAGGCGGTGATCGACGAGGGCTACGAGGACTTCGCGCGCCGCTGGAACCCGATCCTCGACGTGTTCGACGCCGAGGGCGTGCGCTTCGCCCACGAGGTCCACCCGTCCGAGATCGCCTACGACTACTGGACCAGCGAGCGCACCCTCGAAGCCATCGGGTGCCGTCCCGCCTTCGGCTTCAACTGGGATCCCTCGCACATGATCTGGCAGGGCGTCGACCCCGTCGGCTTCATCACGGACTTCGCCGACCGCATCTACCACGTGGACTGCAAGGACACCCGGCTGCGGCCGCCGTCGGGACGCGCCGGGATCCTCGGCTCGCACCTGCCCTGGGGCGACCCCCGCCGGCGCTGGGACTTCGTCTCCGTCGGCCACGGCGACATGCCCTGGGAGGACGCCTTCCGCGCCCTGGCCGCCATCGGATACGACGGCCCCGTCTCGGTGGAGTGGGAGGACGCGGGCATGGACCGCCTGCACGGCGCGGCCGAGGCCGTCGGCCGCATCCGCTCCGCCCTGTGGCCGCTGCCCAAGGCGTCCTTCGACTCGGCGTTCAGCAACCAGTGACCCGTGCCGGTCGCCCTCCGCCCTCCGCCCGGCGCCGGACCCGGATGCCCGGCGCCGCACCCGGGTGCCTGGTGCGGAGCGCGGCGGGCGGAGGCGGGCCGTTTCCTATCCTGGACCGGCCCGCCACACCCCGCTCGTGCGAAAGAGGCCCCCGTTGGAGCAGCGCCCCACCTCCCGGCAGATCCCGGTTGTCGTCCTGGCCGGATTCCTGGGGTCAGGGAAGACCACGCTCCTCAATCACCTGCTGCACCGCAGCGGGGGCAGCCGGATCGGGGCGATCGTCAATGACTTCGGGGCCATCGAGATCGACGCGATGGCCGTGGCGGGCGCCCTCGGGGACTCGACCGTCTCGCTCGGCAACGGGTGCCTGTGCTGCGCCGTCGACGCCGGCGAACTGGACGTCTACCTGGAGCGGCTCGCGGGCCCCGGCACCGGTGTCGACGTCATCGTGATCGAGGCCAGCGGTCTGGCCGAGCCCCGGGAACTGGTCCGGATGCTGCTGGCCAGCGAGCATCCCGGCATCGTCTACGGCGGCCTCGTCGAGGTCGTCGACGCCGCCGAGTTCGACGGCACGCGCGCGAAACACCCCGAGATCGACCGGCATCTCGCCCTCGCCGACCTGGTCGTCGTCAACAAGCTCGACCGGGCCGCGGCGGACGGCGAGCGCGTCCTCGGGCTCGTGCGCTCGCTCAGCGACCGCGGGGCCGCCGTCGTCCAGGCGACCTACGGCCGGATCGACCCCGAATTCCTGTTCGACTGCCGGCCCGGTCAGGAGCGCATCGGTCAGCTGTCCTTCGACGACCTGCGCGACCACCACCCCGCCGGCGACGGCGCGCACGGGGGACATCTGCACACCGCCTACGACAGCCTGTCCTTCGCCTCCGGGCTGCCCCTCGACCCCCGGCGGCTGATGGCCTTCCTCGACAGCCGGCCCGAGGGCCTCTACCGGATCAAGGGGTACGTCGACTTCGGTCCGTACGACACGGGCAACCGGTACGCCGTGCACGCCGTGGGGCGGTTCCTGCGGTTCTACCCCGAGGCCTGGGGGCACGGCGAGGAGCGGCGCACCCAGCTCGTGCTGATCGGCTCCGGCATCGACGCGGCCGCGCTGCGCAAGGAACTCGAGGCGTGCACGAACGACGCCCCGCACGCCGACGAGCACGGCATGTGGGGCGTCCTACGCTACGTCCAGGGCCTGACGGAGGGCCCCGACGACGGGTACGACGGGTACGAGGCCTAGACCGGACCCGCCACCACCGACACCGTCTTCGGGAGCGACACACCGGAACCGTCGCGGCGCGGGTCGATCTCCGGGAGGTCGGCCGGGGTGCCGGTCTTCTGGGCCGCCTTCGCCGGGACCGGGCCCGCCCAGGCGAAGGACAGGCAGTCCTCGCCCTTCAGGAACCGCTGGCAGCGCACGCCACCGGTGGCCCGGCCCTTGCGCGGGTACTGGTCGAACGGGGTCAGCTTGGCGGTCGTCTGCACCGAGTCGTCGAGCGTGCCGCGGGAGCCGGCCACCGTGAAGACCACCGCGTCGGCCGCCGGGTCGACGGCCGTGAAGGAGATGACCTTCGCGCCCTCCGTGAGCTTGATGCCCGTCATACCGCCCGCCGGGCGCCCCTGCGGACGCACCTGGGAGGCCTGGTAGCGCAGCAGTTGCGCGTCGTCCGTGATGAAGACCAGGTCCTCCTCGCCGGTGCGCAGCTCCACCGCGCCCACGATCCGGTCGCCCTCCTTGAGGGTGATGACCTCCAACTCGTCCTTGTTGGACGGGTAGTCGGGAACCACGCGCTTGACCACGCCCTGCTCGGTGCCGAGGGCGAGACCCGGCGAGGACTCGTCCAGCGTGGTCAGGCAGACCACCGACTCGCCGTCCTGGAGGGAGAGGAACTCGGAGAGCGGGGCGCCGCCGGCGAGGTTCGGGGCGGTCGCGGTCTCCGGGAGCTGGGGGAGGTCGACGACGTTGATGCGCAGCAGACGGCCCGTCGAGGTGACCGCGCCGACCTCACCGCGCGCGGTCGCGGGGACAGCCGAGACGATGACGTCGTGCTTGGCGCGCTTGCCGCCGGTGTCCTCCGGGAACGGCTCGCCGTTCGCCGTGCGCGCCAGCAGGCCCGTCGAGGAGAGCAGCACCCGGCACGGGTCGTCGGCCACCTGGAGCTCCACCACGGCCGCCGGGGCACCCGACGCCTCCAGCAGCACCGTGCGCCGCTCAGTGCCGAACTTCTTGGCCACCGCGGCCAGTTCGGCCGAGACCAGCTTGCGCAGCTCCGCGTCCGAGTCCAGGATCCGGGTCAGCTCGGCGATCTCCGCGGTGAGCTTGTCCTTCTCCGCCTCCAGCTCGATGCGGTCGTACTTGGTCAGGCGCCGCAGGGGCGTGTCGAGGATGTACTGCGTCTGGATCTCCGACAGCGAGAAGCGCTCCATCAGCCGCTCCTTGGCCTGTGCGCTGTTCTCGCTGGAGCGGATCAGCCGGATCACCTCGTCGATGTCGACGAGGGCGGTGAGCAGGCCCTCCACCAGGTGCAGCCGGTCGCGGCGCTTGCCGCGGCGGAACTCGCTGCGCCGGCGGACCACGTCGAAGCGGTGGTCCAGGTAGACCTCAAGGAGCTCCTTGAGACCCAGCGTGAGCGGCTGGCCGTCCACCAGCGCCACGTTGTTGATGCCGAAGGACTCCTCCATCGGCGTCAGCTTGTAGAGCTGCTCCAGGACCGCCTCCGGCACGAAGCCGTTCTTGATCTCGACGACCAGACGCAGCCCGTGCTCGCGGTCGGTGAG
Organism: Streptomyces sp. NPDC051987; assembly: GCF_040680735.1. Lineage (NCBI taxonomy): Bacteria > Bacillati > Actinomycetota > Actinomycetes > Kitasatosporales > Streptomycetaceae > Streptomyces > Streptomyces sp. NPDC051987. The sequence continues at coordinate 25,914 of NZ_JBFAXI010000096.1, forward strand.
GTCCTTGACGTCGGCGATGCCCTGCAGCTTCTTGGCGTTGACCAGGTCCTTGATCTTGGCGATGACCTTCTCGGGGCCGACCGTGAAGGGCAGTTCCGTGATGACCAGGCCCTTGCGGCGGGCCGTCACCGTCTCCACCGACACCGTGGCCCGGATCTTGAACGTGCCACGGCCCGTCTCGTAGGCGTCCCGGACGCCCTCCAGACCGACGATCCGGCCGCCGGTGGGCAGGTCGGGGCCCGGGACGTGCTTCATCAGCGCGTCCAGGTCCGCGTTCGGGTAGCGGATCAGGTGGCGGGCGGCGGCGATCACCTCGCCGAGGTTGTGCGGCGGCATGTTCGTCGCCATGCCGACCGCGATCCCGGACGAGCCGTTGACCAGGAGGTTCGGGAAGGCGGCGGGCAGCGCCACCGGCTCCTGCTCCTGGCCGTCGTAGTTGGGCGCGAAGTCGACCGTGTCCTCGTCGATCGACTCGGTCATCAGGCTGGTCGCCTCGGCCATCCGGCACTCGGTGTACCGCATGGCGGCCGGCGGGTCGTCGTTGCCCAGCGAGCCGAAGTTGCCGTGGCCGTCGACCAGCGGGACGCGCATGGAGAACGGCTGGGCCATGCGCACCAGCGCGTCGTAGATCGACGAGTCGCCGTGCGGGTGCAGCTTGCCCATCACCTCGCCGACCACGCGCGCGCACTTCACATAGCCGCGCTCGGGGCGCAGCCCCATCTCGTTCATCTGGTAGACGATCCGGCGGTGCACCGGCTTGAGGCCGTCGCGGGCGTCCGGCAGGGCGCGCGAGTAGATGACCGAGTACGCGTACTCGAGGTAGGAGCCGCGCATCTCGTCCACGACGTCGATGTCGAGGATCCTCTCCTCGAACGAGTCGTCGGGCGGCGGGGTCTTCGTGCTGCGGCGGGCCATCGCTGCCGGCTCCTTGCTCATGCGTGAACGGATCTGACGCGGACCATTGTGGACCGCGGCACCGACAACCCGGGCCGGGACCCGGTCGCCGCGGCCCGCCCCGGTGCCGGAAGCCGTCACGGGGCGGGTGGGACGCAGGCTACGCGATCCGCCCGTGCGATCCGCTGTGGGCGTACGTCGTGCGGGAACTTCGCCGGGTCCCCGCACGCTTGCATACAGTGGCAGGACCGGCAGAAAAACCGCGGTTCGAGACCGCTTCCGCGAGCGAAGGGACGTACATGCCCATGGGTCACACGACCACGGCCGAGACAGGCTCCGGAGGCCTGAAAGCGACCGAGCACCGCTTGGCCAACGGTCTGCGCGTGGTGCTCTCCGAGGACCACCTGACCCCGGTCGCGGCGGTCTGCCTCTGGTACGACGTCGGTTCCCGGCACGAAGTCAAGGGCCGTACCGGTCTGGCTCACCTCTTCGAGCACCTGATGTTCCAGGGCTCCGCCCAGGTGAAGGGCAACGGCCACTTCGAGCTCGTCCAGGGCGCCGGCGGCTCGCTCAACGGGACCACCAGCTTCGAGCGCACCAACTACTTCGAGACCATGCCCACCCACCAGCTGGAGCTCGCCCTCTGGCTGGAGGCCGACCGCATGGGCTCGCTGCTCGCCGCCCTCGACGACGAGTCGATGGAGAACCAGCGGGACGTCGTCAAGAACGAGCGCCGCCAGCGCTACGACAACGTCCCCTACGGCACCGCCTTCGAGAAGCTGACGGCGCTCGCCTACCCGGAGGGCCACCCCTACCACCACACGCCGATCGGTTCCATGGCGGACCTGGACGCGGCCACCCTGGAGGACGCGCACGCGTTCTTCCGCACCTACTACGCGCCCAACAACGCCGTCCTGTCGGTCGTCGGCGACATCGACCCGGAGCAGACGCTCGCCTGGATCGAGAAGTACTTCGGCTCCATCCCGGCGCACGACGGCAAGCCCACCCCGCGCGACGGCTCGCTGCCCGAGATCATCGGCGAGCAGCTGCGCGAGGTCGTCGTGGAGGAGGTGCCCGCGCGCGCGTTGATGGCCGCCTACCGGCTCCCGGAGGACGGCACGCGCGCGTCCGACGCGGCCGACCTGGCTCTGACCGTCCTCGGCGGCGGCGAGTCCTCCCGCCTCTACAACCGCCTGGTGCGCCGTGACCGTACGGCCGTCGCCGCCGGCTTCGGGCTGCTCAGGCTCGCCGGGGCGCCCTCCCTGGGCTGGCTCGACGTGAAGACCTCCGGCGACGTCGAGGTGCCGGTCATCGAGGCCGCCATCGACGAGGAGCTCGCCCGGTTCGCCGCGGAGGGCCCGACGCCCGAGGAGATGGAGCGCGCCCAGGCCCAGTTGGAGCGCGAGTGGCTGGACCGGCTCGGCACCGTCGCGGGCCGCGCCGACGAACTGTGCCGGTTCGCGGTCCTGTTCGGCGACCCGCAGCTCGCCCTGACCGCCGTCCAGCGCGTCCTCCAGATCACCCCCGAGGAGGTCCAGGAGGTCGCCAAGGCACGCCTGCGCCCCGACAACCGCGCGGTGCTCGTCTACGAACCCAAGTCCCCGGAGTCGGTCGAGGACGCCGACGTACCCGAGGACCCCGAGGCCGAGGCCACGGTCGAGGCCGGCGACAACGACGAGGAGACGGCCAAGTGACCGAGCTCGCCACCATGGACTTCCACCCCCAGCCGCAGCCCGGCGAGGCCAGGCCCTGGGCCTTCCCCGCCCCCCAGCGCGGCACCCTGGACAACGGCCTGACCGTGCTGCGCTGCCACCGCCCCGGCCAGCAGGTCGTCGCCGTCGAGGTGCTCCTGGACGCGCCCCTGGACGCCGAGCCGGCCGGCCTGGACGGCGTCGCCACGATCATGGCGCGCGCCTTCTCCGAAGGCACCGACAAGCACTCCGCCGAGGAGTACGCCGCCGAGCTGGAGCGGGCCGGCGCCACCCTCGACGCGCACGCCGACCATCCTGGCGTCCGGATCAGCCTGGAGGTGCCCGCCTCCCGGCTCGCCAAGGGCCTCGGGCTGCTCTCCGACGCCCTCCGGGCGCCCGCCTTCGCCGAGAGCGAGGTCGAGCGGCTGGTCCGCAACCGCCTCGACGAGATCCCGCACGAGCTGGCCAACCCCAGCCGCCGCGCGGCGAAGGAGCTCTACAAGGAGCTGTTCCCGAGCGCCGCGCGGATGTCCCGTCCGCGCCAGGGCACCGAGGACACCGTCGAGAAGATCGACGCGGCCGCCGTCCGCGCCTTCTACGACCGGCACGTCCGCCCCGCCACGGCCACCGTGGTCGTCGTCGGCGACCTGACCGGCATCGACCTCGACGAACTGCTCGGCGAGACCCTGGGCGCCTGGCGCGGCTCCACCGCACAGCCCCGCCCGGTCCCGCCGGTGACCGCCGACGACACCGGCCGGGTCGTCATCGTGGACCGCCCCGGCGCCGTCCAGACCCAGCTGCTCATCGGCCGCGTCGGCCCCGACCGGCACGATCGCGTCTGGCCCGCCCAGGTGCTGGGCACCTACTGCCTGGGCGGCACCCTCACCTCCCGGCTGGACCGCGTGCTGCGCGAGGAGAAGGGCTACACCTACGGCGTCCGCTCCTTCGGGCAGGTCCTGCGCTCCGCCCCCGACGGCACCGGCGCCTCGATGCTCGCCATCAGCGGCTCGGTGGACACCCCGAAGACCGGCCCCGCGCTGGCGGACCTGTGGACGGTGCTCCGCACCCTCGCCGCCGAGGGCCTTACCGACGCCGAGCGCGACGTGGCCGTGCAGAACCTCGTCGGGGTGGCGCCGCTCAAGTACGAGACGGCGGCGGCCGTCGCGGGCACGCTGGCAGACCAGGTCGAGCAGTACCTGCCCGACGACTTCCAGGCCACGCTGTACCGGCAACTCGCCAACACGGGCACCGTGGAGGCCACCGCGGCGGTCGTGAACGCCTTCCCGGTGGACCGCCTGGTGACCGTCCTCGTCGGCGACGCGGCACAGATCAAGGAGCCCGTCGAGGCGCTCGGGATCGGCGAAGTCACGGTCGTCACCGCCGAGTAGCGGCACGCGCGTGTGCAGAGCCCTGGCGGCCAACCCGGTCACCAGGGCTCTGGAATGTCCGAATTGGGGCGGAGGTTGCCTGTCTGCCCTGTGGGATGCGCGACAAAAACGGGGTTCCGTTTGAGCATTGAAGGCGGGCTTTCGTAGGTTCATCCGGGCTGTCCGTCAGGCAGTGCGCCGCGCCCGCGGCACCGGACAGCCATCGCCGAGTCCCCGTACGGCGCGAGCCAGGGGAGCCGGGGACCCACGCAGTCCCTGGGGTGAATCGGGCGCCCGCGCGTGTCGCGAGGGGGCCCGTAGGAGACCTTCCTGCTCCGAACCCGTCAGCTAACCCGGTAGGCGAGAGGGAAGGAAAGGACCAGCCTCTACATGGCGTTCATGTGCGCCTCCGGGAAGCACCGTCGTCCCGGCCGGGTGAAGCGCACCACCGCGCAGGCCGCCGGTATCGCGGCCCTCACCACCACGGGTGTCATCGGCACCGTCTCGGCCGCTCCGGCGCTCGCCGCCGAGAACTCCGTCGAGCAGACCGGCCTCACCCCGGTCATCACCATCAGTGACTCCGTCGCCGATCAGATCGACGCCCAGGCCGCGGCCCAGCAGGCCGTCGCCGAGCGCAAGGCGGCCGAGCAGGCAGCCCGCGAGAAGGCCGCGGAGCAGGCCAGGAAGGAGCGCGCGGCCAAGGCACGCGCCGCCCGCGAGGCCGAGCGCAAGCGCCTGAACACCTTCGTCGCGCCGATCAGCGACTCCTACGTCTCCACCGGCTACCGGACCGGCGGCTCCCTGTGGTCCTCCGGTACCCACACCGGCATCGACTTCCACGCCGCGAGCGGCACCGCCGTGCACGCGGTCGGCTCCGGCACCGTGGTCTCCACCGGCTGGGGCGGGGCGTACGGCAACGAGATCGTCATCAGGATGGCCGACGGCATGTACACCCAGTACGGCCACCTCTCGTCCATCGGCGTCTCCGTGGGGCAGAAGGTCGTCCCGGGCCAGCAGATCGGCCTCTCCGGCGCGACCGGCAACACCACCGGCCCCCACCTCCACTTCGAGGCCCGCACCACCCCGGACTACGGCTCCGACGTCGACCCGGTCGCCTACCTCCGCAAGCACGGCGTGAACGTCTGACGGGACGGCTTCGCCGGGGCCGATGTGGCCTCGGCGGTCGGGTGCGGGTGCGTCGTGGCC
>NZ_JBFAXI010000097.1:0-30574 GCF_040680735.1 Streptomyces sp. NPDC051987
TGGGCCCCCTTCGACCGCCCGGTTCGGGGGCTGCCGCCCCCGGACCCCCGCATCGGCCTGCCGGCCTCGTCCTCAAACGCCGGACGGGCTGAAAGACGTCCCTAGCGTCGGACGGGCGGGAAGGTGTCCTCAGACGCCGGACGGGCTGAAAGACGTCCCTAGCGTGGACGGGCGGGAAGGTGTCCTCAGACGCCGGGCGGGCTGAGTTGTGGTGTGGGAGGGACGGATATGTCATGGGGGCGTGGGAGTGGGGCACGATGGGGGTATGGCTGCTGTGAGTGATCATCCTGGGGAGCGGGGCGCTGACGATCCCGTGAAGCTGATCGGGATTCGGGAGAGCGCGCTGTCCGTGGACGAGGTGTTCGCGGCGGTGGGGGACGACGCGGCCGGGGGCGTCGCGCTGTTCGTGGGGACGGTGCGCAATCACGACGGGGGCGCTGACGTGGACGCGCTCGGGTATTCGTGTCATCCCAGTGCCGAGAGCGAGATGCGGCGGATCGCCGAGAAGGTCGTCGCCGACTATCCGGTGCGGGCGCTGGCCGCCGTGCATCGGGTGGGGGACCTGCGGGTGGGTGATCTCGCCGTGGTCGTCGGCGTGTCGTGTCCGCATCGGGGCGACGCCTTTGAAGCCTGTCGGAAGCTGATCGACGACCTCAAGCACGAGGTGCCCATCTGGAAGCACCAGAAGTTCTCGGATGGGACGGAGGAATGGGTCGGGGCCTGCTGAACGGCCCCTGCCGGTCTCCGCTTGCGTAACCGTACCCCTCGCGTGAGCGTTGTCAGTGCGGGTGATTAATCTGCTGATCAGTCAGTCGCGGATGGTCGTGGGGTTGGAGGTCGGCATGGCGGCGCTCGTCTGGTTGCTGATTCCGCTGGTGGCGGCGGTCGGTGCCGGTCTGTGGGGCAGCTGGGCCAATCGGACCAGGAGAGCGCGTGGCGACGGTCCGGAACTCGACGGGTACGCGCGCTTCCGCGAGGCCATGGAGAAGTCCCGCTCCGGCAGCTGAGCGCAGCCGCGGCACGTGTGACGGGTGGCCCTGACGGTGCGCTGACAGACCCGTCCCGTACTGTCTTGGCATGCCACGCCGCACCGCGACGATGCTCGCCTCCACCCTGATGCTGATCGCGCTCCTGTGCGCCGGAGTGCTCATCAACGTGCCGTACTCGGAGATGTCCCCCGGCCCGACCGTGAACACGCTCGGGGACCACGACGGCGAGCCGGTGCTGCAGATCTCCGGGCACAAGACCTACGCGACCTCCGGGCACCTGAACATGACCACGGTGAGGGTCACCAGTGCCGACTACAAGATGAACCTCGTCGAGGCCGTCTACGGGTGGCTCTCGCACGACAACAAGGTCGTCCCGCACGACACGCTCTACCCGGACGGCAAGACGGAGCAGCAGTCCACCCAGGAGAACGCCGAGGAGTTCAGCCAGTCCCAGGAGAGCGCGAAGGTCGCGGCGCTGAAGGAGCTGGGTGTCCCGGTGAAGTCCTGGGTGATCGTCTCCACGGTCCTCAAGGGCTCGCCGTCCGAGGGCAAGCTGCACGCCGGCGACGTGATCAAGGCCGTCGACGGCGCGGCGGTCAAGCAGCCGGCCGACGTCGCCACGCTGGTGACCAAGCACAAGCCCGGCCAGGACGTCGTCTTCACGGTCGTGCCGGCCAAGGAGCAGGCCGCCGCCGAGAAGGCGAACAGAACGGCCACGAAGACCGAGAAGGTGACGGTCACCACGACCACCTCCGATGACAGCGGCGCCAAGCGTGCCATCGTCGGGATCTCCGCCGGGACTGATCACACGTTCCCGTTCTCCATCGACATCAAGCTCGCCGACGTCGGCGGGCCGAGCGCGGGTCTGATGTTCTCGCTGGGGATCTACGACAAGCTCACCCCGGGCAGCCTCACCGGCGGCAAGTTCGTCGCCGGTACCGGCACGATCGACGACGGCGGCAAGGTCGGCCCGATCGGCGGCATCTCGATGAAGACCATCGGCGCGCGCAGCAAGGGCGCCCAGTACTTCCTGACCCCGGCCGACAACTGCGCCGAGGCCGCCAAGGACACCCCGAGCGGGCTCACCCTGGTCAAGGTCAGGACCATCGACGACGCCCTCGCCGCCCTCAAGGACATCCGCGGCGGGGACACCGGCGCCCTGCCGAAGTGCACCACCAAGGGCTGAGCCGGCCGCGTACGTGCCCGGGGGCGCCCCTCCTGACGAGAGGAGGGGCGCCCCCGGTGCCTGCCGTCCGGCCGTGGACTCAGTCCTCGAATGTCGCCTTCAGCGCGTCCGCCAGGCCGGGCACCAGGTCGGGGCCGGTGAGGACCTCCGTCGGCGAGTCCTTCTCGCGCAGTCGCACCGCCGCGTCGCGGCTGCCGTCGCGCAGCACCGCGACCGTCATGCGGACCTCCTGACGGTCGGGGTGGCCGGCCACCCACTTGGTCAGCCTGGCCTCGCTGAGCCCTTCCGGGACCTGGGACTCGGCGGACGGGGGCAGCATCAGCCGCTCCACCGTGAGCGCGCAGCCGACCACCGCGTCCGGCCAGGCGATGGTGCCCAGGAACTCGTCCAGCGGCTTGTCCGTCGGCACTTCGTCCTGCTCGATCGGGGTGAGACCGGTGGTCGCGGACTCGTCATCCAGACCGAGCTGGGCCGCGAGAGCCGGTTCCTGGGCGCGCAGCCGGGCGGTGTCGACGAGGGCGAAGAGGCGAGCGGGCTGGTCCCAGCCGAGGCCGGAGGCGTACTCGTCGATCTCGAGCACGGCCCGGGTGAGCGGGTTCGCTGCCATGGGAGTGTTGGACATGGTCACAATCCTGCCTCGTTCATGGCCGGAATCGGGAACCGAGTAAGCCGTGAGTAAGTTGCATAGGTGTGGCCCCGCGATCACCGGGGGACACGTCCGGCCCCTGCACAGGACGGCCTGACGCAACACCACCGGATCAACAGCGGATCAAACAGCGAACTTCGAGGTGCGCACCTTGGCTTTCCAGATGCCGGACCGCGGCGGAGGCCCGACGGGGCCACGGATCAGAGCGACCGGACGACCGTCCCGGCGGGCTCGGACCCTGCTCCTGACACTGGGCGTCCTTGCCGTGCTCGGCATGGCCTTCAGCATGTTCGCGGGCTTCTGGACGAACTGGCTGTGGTACCGGTCGGTGCACTACTCCTCGGTGTTCACCACCACTCTGTGGACCAAGGTCGGGCTGTTCTTCGTGTTCGGCCTGCTGATGGCCGCCGCGGTGGGGTTCAACATCTGGCTGGCGCACCGGCTGCGGCCCCCGCTGAGCGCCATGTCCATGGAGCAGCAGAGCCTCGACCGCTACCGGATGGGCATCGCGCCGTACAAGAAGTGGCTGCTGCTCGCGGTCACCGCGCTGGTCGGGCTGATCGCCGGCGCGTCAGCGGCCGGCCAGTGGCGCACCTGGCTGATGTGGGTCAACGGCGTGCCCTTCCACCAGCAGGACCCGCAGTTCCACCTGGACGTCTCCTTCTACGCCTTCGACCTGCCCTGGTACCGCTTCCTGCTGGGCTTCGGCTTCGCCACCGCGATCCTCTCCCTGATCGCCGCGGCGCTCACCCACTACCTGTACGGCGGGCTGCGCGTCACCAGCCCCGGCGCCCGCGCCACCGGGGCCGCGACCGGCCACCTGTCGGTGCTGCTCGGCATCTTCGTCGCCCTCAAGGCGGTCGCCTACTGGCTCGACCGCTACGGACTGGCGGTGAAGTCCAGCGACTTCAAGGCCACCGACAACTGGACCGGCCTGAGATACGTCGACGCGAACGCGTATCTGCCGGCCAAGACGATCCTGTTCTGCATCGCGGTCATCTGCGCGCTGCTGTTCTTCGCCACCCTGTGGCGGCGCACCTGGCAACTGCCGGTCATCGGCTTCGGCCTGATGGTCCTGTCCGCGATCCTCATCGGCGGCCTCTACCCGGCGATCGTGCAGAAGTTCCAGGTCCAGCCCAACGAGCAGGCCAAGGAAGCCCCGTACGTCCAGAAGAACCTCAAGGCGACCCGCGAGGCGTACGGTATCGACGACACCCAGGTCACCGAGTACACCGGCAAGAGCACCACGACGGACAAGACCAAGCTCCGGGACGACGTCGACGCCACGGCGAGCATCCGGATCATGGACCCGAACATCGTCTCGCCGACCTTCCAGCAGTCCCAGCAGATGTGGGGCTACTACGGGTTCCCGACCAACCTGGACGTGGACCGTTACACCAAGGACGGCAAGGTCCAGGACACCGTCATCGGCCTGCGCGAGCTGAACCTGGCCGGCATCCCGAAGAACAACTGGATCAACGACCACTTCCGCTACACCCACGGCTACGGCGTGGTCGCCGCCAAGGGCACCGAGGCCGACGACCAGGGCCAGCCGGTCTTCACCGAGTCGGACCTGCCGTCCACGGGCGACCTGGGCACCTACCAGCAGCGCGTCTACTACGGCGAGAAGACGACCACGTACTCGATCGTCGGCGGTCCCCAGAAGGAGATCGACTACTCCGACGACAGCGGTGAGAAGACCACCAGCTACGCGGGCAAGAGCGGGGTCAGCCTCTCCAGCCCGATCAACCGGGCCGCGTACGCGGTGGCGTTCAACGAGCCGCAGATCCTGTACTCCGGCGCGATCGGCAAGGGTTCGCGGATCCTGTACAACCGCACGCCCAAGGAGCGCGTCGAGGCGGTAGCCCCCTGGCTGACCATCGACGGCGACGCCTATCCGGCGGTGGTGAAGGGCCGTATCCAGTGGATCGTCGACGCCTACACGACGTCGAACGGCTACCCCTACGCCTCCCGGACCACCCTCGGTGACACGACGGCCGACTCGCTGACCGCGACCAACAACTCCCGCGCGGTGGTGGCCCAGCAGAACCAGGTCAACTACATCCGCAACTCGGTGAAGGCGACCGTCGACGCGTACACCGGCGAGGTCAAGCTCTACCAGTGGGACACCGAGGACCCCGTGCTGAAGACCTGGATGAAGGCCTTCCCCGGCACGGTGCAGCCCAGGAGCGCCATCTCGCAGGACCTGATGGACCATCTGCGGTACCCGCAGGACCTGTTCAAGGTGCAGCGCGAACTGCTCACCCGTTATCACGTGACGGACGCCCAGACATTCCTGACCGGCAGTGAGGTGTGGCAGGTCCCCGACGACCCGACCAACAACTCGGGCGACGCGGTGCCGCCGTACTACCTGAGCATGAAGATGCCGGACCAGAGCCGGCAGGCGTTCTCCCTGTCGACGACGTTCACGCCCAACGGCCGCAACAACCTCAGCGCGTTCATGTCGGTCGACTCCGAGGCCGAGTCGCAGGACTACGGCAAGATCAGAATTCTGAAACTGCCCACCGGCACGACCGTCGACGGACCCAAACAGGTCCAGAGCAAGTTCAACTCCGAACAGGAGATCGCCGCCGCGATCAAACTCCTCAAGGGCGGCGACTCCGAGGTCGAGTACGGCAATCTGCTGACCGTGCCGCTGGACGGGGGCCTGCTCTACGCGGAACCGGTCTACGTACGCGGCGCAGGCGTCAAGTACCCGTTGCTGCGCAAGGTGTTGGTCACCTACGAGGGCAAGACGGCGTTCGAGGACACGCTCGACCAGGCGCTCGACAAGGTCTTCGGGGCGACCGGTTCGGACACCGGCTCCCCGGACACCGGCACGACCTCACCGCCGACGTCCGAGAACCCCACCGTCCAACAGGCGCTGGACGACGCTCAGAAGGCCTTCACGGCGGGCCAGGAGGCCCTGAAGAAGGGCGACTGGACGGCGTACGGCAAGGCGCAGGACGAGCTGCAGCAGGCGCTGAAGCGGGCCGAGGAAGCGCAGTCCAAGGCCGGCGGGGCCGGCCTTGGCGGCACCACCCCGAGCGGCAGCCCCAGTCCCGCGGCGAGCGGCAGCCCCGGCCCGAGCGGGAGTTCCAGTCCGAGCGCAGCTTCCAGCCCGAGCGGATGATCCCTGGCCGGCAGTGCCGGCCAGGGTGGTCCCGCGCTGGTGATCAAGCAGTTCCGCGCCGTGGTATGGTTGCACTGCAACGGCGCGGGGTGGAGCAGCTCGGTAGCTCGCTGGGCTCATAACCCAGAGGTCGCAGGTTCAAATCCTGTCCCCGCTACTGAAGTCGAAGGCCCGGATCCCAAGAGGATCCGGGCTTTCGCGCGTTCCGGCCCGGGTTGGCCGGATGTACGGCTCCCGGTGTCCGGACGGGCGGCGAACGCATGTACCGGTGCGCGGGGTCGCCGTGCCGCTGTGGGCGGTTGGCCGAGATGTGTTTGACTTGTCGTTCTGTGGGCATGTCGACAAAACGCTGAAGTGACCTCACGGTCTGCGGTATACGTGGTGTACCCAGGTTGCAGGTGGTGCGACGATGAACGTTATGGGGGACAAGGCAACTCTGTTCGAGACAGGGCGATTTGTGCAGCCTTCGGGCGAGGAGCCGACCCGCGACGAGGCCGCCGAGGCCGCTGAGGAGGCACGGCACCGGCTTCAGGCCGAGGCCGGTGACGTCGAGTCGATGAGTGTGCTCGGCGCCATGCTGCTGCGCCGCGGCGACCTCGACGGGGCCGAACCCCGGCTGCGCGCGGCCACCGCCGCCGGTGACCGGGCCGCCGCCAACAACCTGGGTGTCCTGCTGCACCAGCGCGGTTACCCCGATGAGGCCGCCGGCTGGTGGCGGATCGCCGCCGTCGCCGGATCCGCGGCCGCTGCCCACGCACTGGGCCGCCACCACCGCGAACGCGGCGACGAACCCGCCGCCGAGTACTGGCTGCGCCAGTCCGCCGAACAGGGGCACGCGCTCGGCGCCTACGCGCTGGCCGACCTGCTGGAGCACCGGGGGGACGCGGAGGCCGGACAGTGGATGCGGGCTGCCGCCGAGCGGGGACACCGGGAGGCGGCGTACCGGCTGGCGCGCGCGCTCGACCGCAGGGCGGCCGAGGGCGAGACCGGGCAGGAGAACGGTGTCGGCACGGAGACCCCCGCGGGGGCCGCGACCGGGACTCCGGACGGCGACGAGGCCGAGCAGTGGTACCGGCAGGCCGCCGCACGCGGGCACCGGCGGGCCGCGCTGCACCTCGGCGCCATCCTGGAGCGGCGGGGCGAGCTCAAGGAGGCCGGGCGCTGGTACCTGACCTCCGCCAAGGACGGCGAGCCCCGGGCCGCCTGCGCGCTCGGCTTCCTGCTGCGCGACGCCGGGGACGCCGAGAGCGCCGCCGTCTGGTGGCTGCGTGCCGCCCAGGACGGGGACGGCAACGCGGCGAACGCGCTGGGCGCGCTGCACGCCGAGCGCGGCGAGACGCAGACCGCCGAGCGCTGGTACCGGGCCGCGATGGACGCCGGCGACGACAACGGGGCGTACAACCTCGGGCTGCTCTGCGCCGAACAGGGGCGCATCGCGCAGGCCGAGCAGTGGTACCGGCGGGCCGCCTACGCGGGGCACCGCGAGGCCGCGAACGCGCTCGCCATTCTGCTGCTCCAGGGCGGCGACACGAGCGGCGCCGAGCCATGGTTCTCCAAGGCCGCGGAGGCGGGCAGCGTGGACGCCGCGTTCAACCTCGGGATCCTCTACGCCGGGCGGGGCGAGGACCGCATCGCGCTGCGCTGCTACGAGCAGGCCGCTGCCGCCGGGCACACCGAGGCCGCCCTCCAGGTCGGCATCGCCCGGCTGCGTGAGGGGGACGAGGCCGCCGCCGAGCGCCACCTGCGGTGTGCGGCGGGCGGGGGCAGCGCGGAGGCCGCCTACCGGCTCGCCGCCGTCCTCGACGCGCGCCGGCCGCCGGTGCCCGAGCACGAACTCGGGGAGTCGTCACTGAACGTCAAGACCGAGTGCGAGGAGTGGTACGAGCGGGCCGCCGCCCAGGGGCACCGGCGGGCCCAGGTGCGGGTCGGCATGCTGGCCGCGGCCCGCGGGGACGTGGTCGAGGCGGCGCGCTGGTACCGGACGGCGGCCGAGGCGGGGTCGCGGAACGGCGCGTTCAACCTCGGGCTGCTGCTGGCCCGGGAGGGGAGCGAGCCCGAGGCGGCCGTGTGGTGGGAGCGGGCCGCGGACGCGGGGCACGGGCGGGCGGCGTTGCGGCTCGCCCTGGTCTACGCGCGTCGTGGCGAGCTCGCCGAGGGGCAGCGGTGGGCTGACCGAGCGGTGGCGCTGGGCCCGGCCGAGGTGGCCGAGCGGGCGGGGCGGCTCCGTGACGCGCTCCGGGAGGAACTGTCCGCGTAGCTCGCCCAGCTTGGGTAGCCCCCGGCTTGGGCAGCTTCGGCAGCTCACCCAGCTCGCCCGGTTCTCGCAGGTCAGCACGCTCGACCGGTATTGATTTGCCTCCGTCCGTGTCCCTCACGTAGTGTTGCATTCATCGACGCGGGGTGGAGCAGCTCGGTAGCTCGCTGGGCTCATAACCCAGAGGTCGCAGGTTCAAATCCTGTCCCCGCTACTGAAGGCCGAGGGCCGGAATCCGGAAACGGATCCCGGCCCTCGGTTTTTTCCCTCCGAACACGACGAAGCCCCGGCACTCGTCACGAATGCCGGGGCCCCGGGGAGCGTACGGGAACGTATGCGGACGGACGTACGGAGGAAAACCTACGGACGTCAGACGGCCGCCGCGCAGTCCGGGCACAGGCCGCGGTACGTCACCTCGACGTCCGAGACCGTGAAGCCGAAGCGCTCCGAGGCGGGGAGGTCGGCCAGCGGGTTGCCGGTCGGGTGGACATCGCGGATGGAGCCGCAGCGGGCGCAGACCAGGTGGTGGTGCGGCCGGTGCGCGTTCGGGTCGTACCGCTTGGCGCGCTTGTCCGTCGACACTTCCAGGACCTCACCGAGCGAGACCAGTTCGCCCAGCGTGTTGTAGACGGTCGCCCGCGAGATCTCGGGCAGCTTGGCGACCGCCCTCGCGTGGACCTCGTCGGCCGTCAGGTGGACGTGCTCGCCGTCGAGGACCTCGGCCACGACGCGTCGCTGCGCGGTCATCCGCCATCCGCGTCCACGCAGCCGTTCCAGAAGGTCACTCATGGCATTCAGCCTAACAGCAGGGTCCGCCCTTTTCCGAACAGGTGTGACTTTGGAGCCCTGCTTGTTTTGGACTTAGTCCAAGCTCTGGAACCCGGTGCGGCCGGGCCGCCGGCGCCCGGGAGGTCAGACGGGTTCCGGTGCGCGGGCCGGGGCCCAGCAGCGGATGATGTCACGGACCGAGACGATGCCGGCCGGTTCGCCGCCGTCCAGGACGATCAGGTGGCGGAAGCCGCCGTGGGCCATCGCCCTGGCCGCCTCCTCCAGCGTCCAGGTCGGGGTGGCGAAGACGACGTCGTTCGTGGTGTGGGCGTGGATGCGCTCCGTGTCCGGGTTCTGGCCGAGGCCCACGGAGTTGAGGATGTCGCGTTCGGTGAGGATCCCGATACCGCCGGCGTCCGGGTCGTGGACGATCGCCGCGCCCACGCGACGCGCGGACATCAGGGCGGCAGCCTGACGGAGGGTGTGGGCGGGGCCGACGGTGAGGACCACCGTGCTCATGGCGTCGCGGACGAGCATGAAAGATGCCACCTCCTAGGGAATCGCCGACCGGATAGTTCAGCGATTCACAAATGCACAAGTGGGAGTTCTCTCAGGGTGGCAGGTAAAGCAGGGGTCAACAAGGGGGTGCGCGCAGCCAATTGAGGGCGCACGCGCTCATATGTGCTGGGGCTGGTGAGCCCGAACGGGCCCGGTGTGCCTCAGCAGACCGTTTCAGTAACGCCGGGTGAGGTACGACAGCAGCTCGTCGTGGAGGAGGCCGTTGGACGCGGCCGCGTTGCCGCTGTGCGGGCCGGGGCGGCCGTCGAGGCCGGTGAAGGTGCCGCCGGCCTCCGTCACCACGATCGCGTTGGCCGCCATGTCCCACAGGGACAGCTCCGGCTCGGCGCAGATGTCCACGGACCCCTCGGCCACCATCATGTACGGCCAGAAGTCGCCGTACGCGCGCGTGCGCCACACATCGCGGGTGAGGTCCAGGAAGCCGCTCAGCCGGCCCCGCTCCTCCCAGCCGCTCAGCGAGGAGTACGCGAAGGAGGCGTCGGACAGCTTCGCGACCCGGGAGACGTGCAGGCGGGTCGCCGAGGACAGACTGCGGCCGGTGAAGGCGCCGTGCCCCTTCGCGGCCCACCAGCGGCGGCCCAGCGCGGGCGCGGAGACCACACCGACGACAGGCTGGTAGCCGCCTTCGGCCGCCTCCATCAGGGAGATCAGCGTCGCCCAGACCGGGACACCGCGGACGTAGTTCTTCGTGCCGTCGATCGGGTCGATCACCCAGCGGCGCGGGCCGGTGCCCTCGATGCCGTACTCCTCGCCGAGGATCGCGTCCCGGGGGCGGGCGCGCTGCAGCTGGCCGCGGATCAGTTCCTCGGCGGCCTTGTCCGCCTCGCTCACCGGCGTCATGTCCGGCTTGGTCTCGACCTTGAGGTCCAGGGCCTTGAAGCGGCCCATGGTCGCGGCGTCGGCCGCGTCCGCGAGCACATGGGCGAGACGCAGGTCATCGAGGTAGTCCGGCATGTGACGAACGGTATCCGCCGGGGTGGGGGCGGGGCTACCAGGGAGGGACCGGTGATGCGGGCACGTGATCGGCCGGTGACCTCGGCGCGCCCGCGGCGCGCCCCGCGGTCCGCCCGCGGCGCACTCCCGCCGCACGCCCCGCGGTCCGCCCGCCGCGCACTCCGCGGCGTGCCCGCCGCACGCCCCTCGGTCCATCTGCCGCGCACCCCCGCGGGCCCCTACGGCCCGCCTGCGGCACGCTCGCGGCCCGCCCGCGCGTGTTGGCCGAAGGGCGCCCCCTGGTGCCTTCGCGAACCCTTGACAGTGGATTCCTGCGCGTCAAATCTGGGCGCAGAGTCGCTCGCCCACAGGGAGGCGATGATGCCTGCAGCCCGGGAGTCCCTACTGGACGCCGCCTATGCGGCCCTTGCGCGCCGGCCGTGGGCTGCCGTGCGGATGGTCGACGTGGCGGCGGCGGCCGGGGTGTCACGGCAGACGCTGTACAACGAGTTCGGCAGCAAGGAAGGCCTGGCGAGGGCGTTGGTGCGCAGGGAGGCCGACGGGTATCTCGCGGGGGTGGAACGGGCGTTGGTGAGCCATGCCGAGGTACGGGAACGGCTTACGGCGACGGCCGAGTGGACGGCGGTGGCGGCCCGGGAGAACGTGCTGGTGCGGGCGATGCTCACGGGGTGCTGGAGCGAGCGGTTGCCGTCGCCGGCGCTGTCCGCGGTGCCGTCCTCGTCGGCGGTGCCGGCACAGCGGCGGGCGGACGGGCCGTTGCCTTCGCCCGGGGACTTCGTGCAGATCGTGCGGGACCGTGCGGTGGCGGCGCTGTCCGCGGCGGGAGCCGGGAACGGGGACGGTGAGCTGGCCCGGTCGTGCGAGCTGGTGGTGCGTCTCGCGCTGTCGTGTGTCGCGGCGCCGCCGGGGGAGGGCGGGGTGGCGGAGCTGGTGCGCGGGGCGCTGTCCCGGCAGCCGGTGTGAGACGGACGGGGGACGCGGGTGGTGCGCCGGCTGCGGGTGGGTGGGGGTCGGTCGCGCAGTTCCCCCCTTCAGAGCGGCCCCTTTCGGGCAGCTTCAGTGGGCGGAGCCCGAGAGCTGCAGGCCGATCACTCCCGCGATCACCAGGCTGATGGAGACGATCTTCAGGGCGGAGACCAGGTCACCGAGGAAGATCATGCCGTAGATGGCGGTGCCCGCCGCGCCGATGCCCGTCCAGACCGCGTAGGCAGGGCCCACGTCGAGCTTCTTCAGGGAGAGGGTGAGGAGGCCGAAGCTGCCCAGCGCGAAGGAGGCGAAGGCTATCGTCGGCCAGAGTCGGGTGAAGCCGTGGGAGAGCTTGAGACACACGGCGAAGCCGGTCTCCAGGATCCCGGCCACGATCACCAGCAGCCACGCCATGTGCTGTCCTCCCGTATGTCCAGCTCGGTGCGATTATGCACTTACCGAACTCGGGTCATGACAAACACCCCGGTGGTCAGTCGCCCTCCTTGCGCTCCCGCGTCGCCAGCAGCCGGCGCAACGAGTAGAGGCGGGCCGGGTCCGCGTGGCCCTCCGCGACCCACTGGTCCAGCGCGCAGTCCGGCTCGTCGTGGCTGCACGCGCGCGGGCAGTCCACCGTGCCGGGCTCCAGGTCCGGGAACGCGTGGATCACCCGGGACGGGTCGATGTGGGCCAGCCCGAACGAGCGGACGCCGGGGGTGTCGATGACCCAGCCCTCGTCGCCGGAGAGGGGCAGGGCCAGGGCGGAGGTCGTGGTGTGGCGGCCGCGCCCGGTCACCGCGTTGACGTGCCCGGTCGTACGCCGGAGGTCCTCCGGCACCAGCGCGTTCACCAGCGTGGTCTTGCCGACGCCCGAATGGCCGACGAACGCCGTGATCTTGCCGTCGAGATGGTCCTGGACGCGGCGGGCGGCTTCCCCCGCCGCCAGTTCCTCGCGGCTGGTGACCACGTAGGGGATCTCCAGGTCGCCGTAGAGCTCCAGGAGCTTGTCCGGTGGGGCCAGGTCCGACTTGGTCATGACCAGCAGGGGCGTGAGCCCGCCGTCGTAGGCGGCGACCAGGCAGCGGTCGATCAGGCGGGGGCGGGGCTCCGGATCGGCCAGGGCGGTGACGATCGCCAGCTGGTCCGCGTTGGCCACGACCACCCGCTCGAACGGGTCGTCGTCATCCGCGGTACGGCGGAGCACGGAGGAGCGTTCCTCGATGCGGACGATCCGGGCGAGGGTGTCCTTCTTGCCGGACAGGTCCCCGACCAGGGCGACCCGGTCGCCGACCACCGCCGCCTTGCGGCCCAGCTCGCGGGCCTTCATCGCGAGGATGGTGCGGTCGTCGACCAGGCAGGTCAGGCGCCCCCGGTCGACGGTGAGGACCATCCCCTCGGCCGCGTCCTCGTGCTTGGGGCGGATGTTCGTCCGCGGCCGGTTGCCCTTGCGGTTCGGGCGGGCGCGGATGTCGTCCTCGTCGGTGTGCTTGCCGTAGCGGCGCATGGTCGTACGCCCCTAGGCCCCGTCGCTCCCGAGCATACCGGTCCACATGTCGGGGAAGTCCGGCAGGGTCTTGGCCGTCGTGGCCACGTTCTCGATCCGCACGCCCTCCACGGCGAGACCGATGATCGCACCGGCTGTCGCCATGCGGTGGTCCTCGTAGGTGTGGAAGACGCCGCCGTGCAGCGGGCGCGGGCGGATGCGCAGTCCGTCGGCGGTCTCGGTGACGTCACCGCCGAGTTCGTTGATCTCCTTGGTGAGCGCGGCCAGCCGGTCGGTCTCGTGCAGCCGCAGGTGGGCGACCCCACGCAGGGTGGACGGGGTGTCCGCGAGGGCGGCGACCGCCGCGATGCCGGGGGTGAGCTCGCCGACGTCGCCCAGGTCGACGTCGATGCCGTGGATCCGGCCCGAACCGGTGAACTCCAGTCCATAATCGGTCAGTTGGCAGGAGCCACCCATCTCGGTGAAGATCTCGCGCAGCCGGTCACCCGGCTGGGTCGTCCGCGACGGCCAGTCGGGGACCACGACCCTGCCGCCCGTCACCAGGGCGGCGGCGAGGAAGGGCTGCGCGTTCGACAGGTCCGGCTCGATGGTCAGGTCACGGCCCAGCAGCGCGCCCGGCGTGACCCGCCAGACGTTCGGCTCGCCACCCGACTCGGGGGTGTCCACCTGGGCGCCGACCGCGCGCAGCATGTCCACCGTCATGCGGATGTGCGGGAGGGAGGGGAGGGTCGCGCCGGTGTGCCGGACCTCCACGCCCTGGTTGAAGCGCGGGGCGGACAGGAGGAGGGCCGACACGAACTGGGACGAGGACGAGGCGTCGATGGAGACCGGGCCGCCGTCCAGGGCACCGCTGCCGTGGACGGTGAGGGGGAGCGCGCCGCGGCCGTCGTCGTCGATGCGGGCGCCCAGGGCGCGCAGGGCGTCGATCACGCCGTGCAGGGGGCGTTCGTACGAACGGGGGTCGCCGTCGAAGCGGATGTCGCCCGCGGCGAGGGTGGCGACGGGGGGCAGGAAGCGCATCACGGTGCCGGCGTTGCCGACGTCGACGGTGGCGGGACCGCGCAGCCCCGCGGGGATCACGCGCCAGGCCTCACCGGAGCCGTCGGGGCCCACGCCCTCCTCGATGCCGACGCCCATCGCGCGCAGGGCCTCCGCCATCAGCAGGGTGTCGCGGGAGCGCAGGGGGCGGCGCAGCCAGCCGGGTTCGGAGGCGAGGGCGGCGAGCACGAGGGCGCGGTTGGTGACCGACTTGGAACCCGGCACGTGAACCGTCGCGTCGACGGCTCCGCGCGCGTGGGGGGCGGGCCAGAGGGCGGTTGATGCGGTGGGGTTTGCGGCCATGGGGTCACTTTAGTGGCAGGCCGTCGGTGGGGGCGGTGCCGGTGGGTGAGTGGCCGGTAGCGGATGTGGTGCGGGTGGGCGGGTGGCCGGTGGGTCGGTGCGGTGCCGGTGGGCGGGTGCGGCGCCGCCGTGGCTGGTCGCGCAGTTCCCCGCGCCCCTTCAGGTCGGCTGCCGTCCTGTCGGTCGCGATGTGCTGCTCACATCGCCCCTTCAGGTCGGCTGGCGCCCTGTCGGTCGCGATGTGCTGCTCACATGCCGAGCAGCCACCTGCCCCCGCCGATCAGCGAGCACAGCGACACCGTGTGGAAGAGGAACAGCCAGATGCCCGCCGGGAGATGGGTCAGCCGCGCCAGCTGGTCCGCGTCCGAGTCGCCGGCGCCGCCGCGGGACCGCTTCGCCTGCAGTTCGAACGCCGGGCGGACTCCGCCGAGGAGGAGGAACCACACCACCGCGTAGGCGAACGCCGCCTGCACCTGCGGTCCGGCCAGCCAGGACACCAGCAGGAAGGCGCCGCCCGTGAGGAACACCGTGAGGACGCCGTACGCGTTGCGGATCATCACCAGCATCACGAGGAGCAGCGCGGTGGCGAGCCAGAGCAGAAGCGTGATGCGGCCGGCGCCGAGCAGGGCCGCGCCGCCGAGGCCGAGCAGCGGGGGAGCCGTGTAGCCGGCCGCCGCCGTGAGGATCATGCCGATGCCGTGCGGCTTGCCCCGGCTGAGGGTGAGGCCGCTGGTGTCGGAGTGCAGCCGGATGCCGGTGAGCTGCCGGCCGGTGAGCAGCGCGGTCAGGCCGTGACCGCCCTCGTGGGCGATCGTGATGGCGTTGCGGGATATCCGCCACAGCGTGTGCGGGACGACCACGGCGAGCGCGGCGGCGAGGGTCGCGAGCACCACCCACAGATCCGGGTCGGACTGGGTGCCGGTCAGCCGGTCCCAGAGGTCGGGCAGCGCGAGGGCGGCGGTGCTCTCCATGGTGCGGTGATTACTCCCTCTGGTCAGTCCAAAAGGTGTCGGCGCGGAGCGCCGTCGTCGGGGGGTGGTGGTCGGGCGACGGGCGGGCCTGGCAGTGTTGCACGTATGTGCGGACGGTATGCATCCAGTCGTGGGCCCGAGGATCTCGCAGGAATCTTTGAAGTGGAGAAGTGGGATCCCGAGGAGACCCTGGAGCCCGACTACAACGTGGCTCCGACCAAGGAGGTCTACGCCGTCCTGGACCGTCCCTTGAAAGACGCCGACGACCGCCGTCCGGTTCGCCAGCTGCGCAGGCTGAAGTGGGGGCTGGTGCCCAGCTGGGCCAAGTCGCCCGAGGGCGGTGCCCGGATGATCAACGCGCGGGCCGAGACCGTGCACGAGAAGCCGTCGTACCGGCGCGCCTTCGCCACCCGCCGCTGCATTCTGCCCGCCGACGGCTACTACGAGTGGGTCACGGCCAAGGACGAGCGGGAGCTGGAGGTCGAGGGGAAGAAGAAGCGGCCGCGCAAGCAGCCCTACTTCGTGCTCCCCGCCGACGGCTCGGTGTTCGCGATGGCCGGGCTGTACGAGTTCTGGCGGGACCGCACGCTGCCCGACGAGCATCCGCTGGCCTGGTGGGCGACGTGCTCGGTGATCACCACGGAGGCGGAGACCTCGCCGCTGGCGGTGGCGCCGGCCGAGGGGCCGTACGTGCTCGCGGACATTCATCCGCGGATGCCGTTGATGCTGACGCCCGACCGGTGGGACGCCTGGCTCGACCCGGCCCGGACGGACGTCGAGGACCTGCGCGCGCTGCTCGCCCCGCCGCCGCAGGGCCTGATGCGGGCCTACCCGGTCGCCACGGCGGTCAGCAACGTCCGCAACAACGGCCCGGAGTTGCTGAAGGAGCTGGAGGGGCCCGAGGAGGCCACGCTCTTCTAACCTGCTGGCGTGACTACGTCGAAGATCGTCGGTACGGAGGCGGGGGACGCCCGCGTCACCTGGTACGAGGCAGAGCGGGCCCGCCTGGTCCTGGCTGTCGGCCACGGGGCGGGCGGCGGCATCGAGGCGCGGGACCTGCAGGCGCTCGCCGCGGTCCTGCCCGGCCACGGTGTGAGCGTCGCGCTCGTCGAGCAGCCCTGGCGGGTCGCCGGCAAGAAGCTGGCGCCCGCGCCGAGGACGCTCGACGTCGGCTGGCGCGGGGTGTGGCCCGCGCTCACCGCGCCGGGGCTGCCGGTGGTGTCGGGCGGTCGCAGCGCGGGTGCCCGGGTCGCCTGCCGTACGGCGACCGAACTGGGCGCGGCCGCCGTCCTCGCCCTCAGCTTCCCGCTGCACCCGCCGGGCAGGCCGGAGCGGTCGCGGGCCGAGGAACTGCTCGGGGCCGGGGTGCCCACGCTCGTCGTCCAGGGCGGGAACGATCCGTTCGGGAGGCCGGACGAGTTCCCGGACGGGGCGTACGAACTCGTCGCGGTGCCGGGCGCCGATCATGGCTTCGGGGTGCCCAGACGTGCGGAGATCGGGCAGGAACAGGCAGTGACCATCATCACGGACGCGGTCGTCGGGTGGACCGCGTCGCTCGGGTGACACCCGGGAATGTTGCGCGGCGGACCACTGTTGAGGCGGACAGAAGCGCTGGGGAACCAGTGCCGACGCCGAAGGAGAGGAAGTCCGCCGCATGGGTTCGACCATCTGCCCGCGCCGTGAGCGCAGCGCTGAGCTGGACTGGACGGTGCTGCACGCGGCCAAGACCGCTCCGATTCGAGCGGCGGCAGGCACGGGTCGTGTTCTATCCTCCGAGACGAGTGGGATCGGTTTCGGTCCTGCCCGTGATCTTGAGGAGGTGGGTCCGGTCACCGGTACCGACGCAGGGACCGACAACGGCCAGGCGGAGCTGCCCGAGGGCCAGGGCGTCAGCGCGGAGTCGACCTCGGAGCGCACCGCGCGTTTCGAGCGCGACGCGCTCGAATTCCTCGACCAGATGTACTCGGCCGCGCTGCGCATGACGCGGAACCCGGCCGACGCCGAGGACCTGGTGCAGGAGACCTACGCCAAGGCGTACGCGTCCTTCCACCAGTTCCGTGAGGGGACCAACCTCAAGGCGTGGCTCTACCGCATTCTCACGAACACCTTCATCAACTCGTACCGCAAGAAGCAGCGCGAACCTCAGCGCTCCGCGGCCGAGGAGATCGAGGACTGGCAGCTCGCCCGTGCCGAGTCGCACATGTCGACCGGCTTGCGTTCCGCGGAGTCGCAGGCGCTCGACCACCTGCCCGACTCGGACGTCAAGGAAGCGCTGCAGGCGATCCCCGAGGAATTCCGCATCGCCGTCTATCTCGCCGACGTAGAGGGCTTTGCGTACAAGGAGATCGCGGACATCATGGGGACACCCATCGGTACGGTCATGTCCCGGCTGCACCGGGGCCGCCGTCAACTGCGCGGCATGCTGGAGGACTACGCGCGTGAGCGCGGGCTCGTCCCGGCCGGTGCCGGCGAGTCGAACGAAGCGAAAGGCTCGGGCTCATGAGCTGCGGAGAGCCGCACGAGACGGACTGCAGTGAGGTACTCGATCATCTGTACGAGTTCCTCGACAGTGAGATGCCGGACGTCGATCGCGTCAAGTTCAAGCAGCACTTCGACGAGTGCTCCCCCTGCCTGGAGAAGTACGGGCTGGAGCAGGCCGTGAAGAAGCTGGTCAAGCGGTGCTGCGGGCATGACGACGTGCCCACCGACCTGCGGGCCAAGGTGCTCGGGCGGCTGGATCTGATCCGTTCCGGCCAGGCCGTCTCGAACCGCGACGTCACCGCCCCCCAGGCGGCCCAGGTCACGCCGGAGAGCTGACCGCGGCAGCGGCACCGAGCGCCGCGGAGCCGTTTCCGCCCCGGTGTCCCGTCACCCGAACGTGCTAATCCTGCGGTCATGAACTCCCCTACCCTCCGGCTCCCGCCCTAGGCTCCGGAACCTGGACCGGACGGTCGGGGGAGGGACGCGATGGAGGCGGTTCCGGCACGGGTACGCGCGTACGTGGCGTGCGTCGCCCTCGGCGCCCTGCTCTGTCTGCTGCCGCTGCCCGGCGTACGGACGCCCTGGTGGGCCGTCGCGCTGCTCGCCGTGCTGTACCTGGCCTGCGAGCACGCCGTGCGGCGACGGCTGGGCGGCACCTTCTACCCGGTGCTGCTCGCCGGGGCCTTCCTGCTGCCACCGCCGGCCGCGGCGCTCGTGCCGCTGCCGGCGGCGCTGCTCGCGCGCGCCGGGCAACGGCCCCGGACGCTGCGCCGGACCTGGCGGGCCGCCGAGCCGGCGCTCGCCGTGTGGGGCGCCGGGCGGGTGCACTGGGCGCTGGGCGGCCGGGACGCGGTGGTGGGCTGTGACTTCCCGTACGCGCTGCTGCCCTGCGCCGCGGCCGTGCTGGCCTTCTGCGCGGTTCTCGCCCTGCTGGACGGCGGGATCCTCGCGGTGGCCGAAGGGGCGCCGCTACGGCGGGCCTGGCGCGGCCTGCTGTCCCGCTGGCTGGCGCCCGTCGGGGTGCACGGACTGGCCGGGCTGATGATGGCCGTGCTCTGGCGCAGCCCCTACGGCCCCGTCGCCGCGCTGCTGGTCCTGCTGCCGATGTGCGTGTCCTGGTGGGTGTTCGCCCAGTACCACCGCGAGCGCGCCGCCCACCAGGCCACCATCCGCGCGCTCGTCCAGGCCGTCGACATCAAGGACGAATACACCCGCGGGCACAGCGAACGGGTCGGACAGGCCTCCGTGATGATCGCGCGCGAGCTGGGCATGGACGACGACCGGGTGGAGACGCTCCGCTTCGCCGGCATCCTGCACGACGTGGGAAAGCTGGGCGTGCCCACGCGGCTGCTGCGCAAGAACGGGCCGCTGACGCCGGAAGAGCGCCGGATCATCGAACTCCACCCCGAGTACGGCCACGAGATGGTGCGCGGGATCTCCTTCCTGGGCGAGGCCCGCGCGGCGATCCTCCACCACCACGAGCGCATCGACGGCAGTGGCTACCCCTACGGACTGGCGGGCAGCCAGATCCCGGAGTCCGCCCGAGTGGTGGCCGTCGCCGACGCGTTCGACGCGATGACGTCGACGCGCTCCTACAGCCGGGCCCGCCCGGTGGCCGCCGCGGTCGCCGAACTGCGGCGGTGCGCGGGGCGGCACTTCGACGCGGGGATCGTCGACGCCCTGGCGCGAGCGCTGGCCAGGCACGGCTGGCATCCCGTGGTCACCGCGGACGTCCCGCAGCCCGGCGCTCCCGGCCCCGGCAGGCCGAGCGACGACCGCGCGGGCGTCGGACGGGGCACCCCGTGACCGCGGCCGACCCGGCCTGCCCGCCCCGAGCGGGGCTTCGTTCCCGTCGTGGGGTCGCGCTCGGGTGTGTCCGGCTCGCCGCGCTGCTGCTCGCCCTCGGCTGCTTGGCAGGCACCCTCTGGGAAGGCGTCGACAACCGCGGTGTCGCCCTCGCCTTCGGCGTCCTCGTCGGCGTCGGGGAGTGGGCCCGGTGGACCGGCGCCGACGTCCGCGAGGCCGCCCCGCTCGGGGCCGCCGGCGCGCTCGCCTACGCTCTGCTCGGCGCCGATGCCGGGGTCGCCACGCACGACGGGCCCCTCCAGGTGGTCACCGTCGTCTGCGCGGCCGCGCTGCTCGGCAACGTCCCGCACATAGCCGACGGACGGCGCCCCACCCTCGACCACCTGGCCCGCCGCGTCCTCACCGTCGGCTTCGCCGCCGTCTGCTTCCAACCCCTTCGCGGCAGGGGCGTGTTGGAGCAGTGGGGCGGACCGGCGTACGCGCTGCTGCTCGTCGCGCTGCTCGTGCTCACCGCGCTGTGCGACGCCGTGCTCGCCGCCGCGCAGGCCCACTCCCGTACCGGATGGCCGTTCGTGCCGCTGCTCCGGGACGAGCTGCGCGGGCTGCTCTGCATAGGGTCCGCCGTCTGCGCCACCGGCGCGGTGATGGCGCTGGCCGTCGCCGTCGCGGGGCTGTGGGCGCTGCCCGTGTTCTGTCTGCCCCTGCTCCTGACCCAGCTCTCCCTGCGCCGGTACGCGGCCGTCCGGGCCACCTACCGGCAGACCATCGCCTCCCTCGCCCGTGCCACCGAGACGGCGGGGTACACCCCGGCCGGGCACGCCCGCCGGGTGGCCGAGCTGAGCCAGGCCGTCGGCCGGGACCTGGGGCTCTCCCAGGCGGAGCTCACCGTGCTGGAGTACGCGGCGCTGATGCACGACATCGGCCAGCTCAGTCTCGTCGACCCGGTGCCCGCCGGGGCCACCGCGGGGCTGCCGGCGGCCGAGCAGCGGCGGATAGCGCTGCTCGGCGGGGCCGTCGTGCGGCAGACCGGGGTGGCGGCGGCGGTCGCCGTGGTCGTGGAGCGGCAGGCGGACCCGTACCGGGAGCAGCCGGTGGCCGCGCGGATCGTGCGGGCCGTCAACGCGTACGAGGAGAAGGCCCGGGACGCCGGGCCCGGCGGGCCGCTGACCGCGTTGGAGGAGTTACGCCTGGCCACTGCCGGGGACTACGCTCCCGAAGTGGTGGAGTCACTGGCCCGCGTGCTCTCCAGAGACTGTCTGACCCTGCGCGCGGCTGGGTAACCCATGGGTAATGAGCGGCCCTCCCGTCGTACGTGGTTGGATGCGAGGGAGAGGGTGATGTCCGGGGGCACAAGCCAGCCCACTGTGCGGAACTGGAACTGGCAGGCGGGAATCGTGAGGATCTTCGGCAAGGGACGGCACCGGCCCTCCGCCTCCTGGCGGCAGGCCACCGACCGCGCGTTCACGCTGATCGGCGACGGCCGGTACGAGGACGCGGGCGAGCTGCTGACGCGCGCCGCCGACCTGGAGCCCTGGCTGTCGGAGTCCTGGTTCAACCTCGCCCTGCTGCACAAGTTCCGGCACGACTGGGAGCAGGCGCGCGCCGCCGGGCTGCGGGCGGTGGCCCTGCTCGACCGGGAGGCCGGGGCTCCCGACTGGTGGAACGTGGGCATCGCGGCGACCGCTCTGCAGGACTGGCCGCTGGCCCGGCGGGCCTGGCAGGCGTACGGGCTGCGGGTGCCGGGAGGTGCCACCGTCTCCGGCGAGCCGGACGGCATGGACCTGGGCAGTGCCGCCGTACGGCTGTCCCCGGAGGGGGAGGCCGAGGTGGTGTGGGGCCGGCGGCTGGACCCCGCCCGGATCGAGGTGCAGTCCATCCCGCTGCCGTCGTCCGGCCGGCGCTGGGGCGAGGTCGTCCTGCACGACGGGGTGCCGCACGGCGAGCGGACGACGGCGACCGGGCACGCGTACCCCGTCTTCGACGAGATCGAGCTGTGGGCGCCGTCGCCGGTGCCCACGTGGGTGGTGCTGCTGGAGGCGGCGACCGAGGCGGACCGGGACGCGCTGGAGCAGCTGGCGGGGGATGCCGGGTTCGCGGCGGAGGACTGGTCGTCCTCGGTGCGGCTGCTGTGCCGGATGTGCTCCGAGTCGCGGATGCCGTCGGACGAGGGCGACGGGGTGCATCTCGACCCCCACGACCACAGTGAGCCGGGGCATCCGGGGCCGCTGGGGCATCGGACGGACGGGCAGTTGTGGGTCCCGGAGCGGGAGTGCGGAGTGGCTGCGCCGGCCTCGCTGGTTCGGGGGCTGCTGGACGGGTGGGTCGCGGACAGCCCGGATTCCAGGGACTGGCGGGATCTGGAAGAGGTGTGCTGAGGCCGGTGGGACGCCGCGGGCTGTGAGTGGTCGCTCGTGCAGTTCCCCGCGCCCCTGACGGGCGCCTCCACGTACCCTGTATCAGCACTGTCACCCCTGTTTTACCTAGGAAGGCTTACGTCGGTCATGGCCCAGCAGGACACCGATCAGCAGCACGTGGGCGTGCTCCCCGTGGATGACGAGGGGTTCGTCGTCGACACCGAGGGGACCGAGGAGCGCGAGAACGCCTGGCGTGAGCGGGGGACCTCGCGGCCCATCACCGTCGTCGGGAACCCGGTGCTGCACAAGGAGTGCAAGGACGTCACCGAGTTCGGGGCGGAGCTGGACCAGCTCGTCGCGGACATGTTCGCCAGTCAGCGGACCGCCGAGGGCGTCGGGCTGGCCGCCAACCAGATCGGCGTCGACCTGAAGGTCTTCGTCTACGACTGCCAGGACGACGCGGGCGTCCGGCACGTGGGTGTGGTGTGCAACCCGAAGCTCGTCGATCTGCCGGCCGACAAGCGGCGGCTGGACGACAGCAACGAAGGGTGCCTGTCGGTGCCCACCGCGTACGCCCCGCTCGCCCGGCCCGACTACGCCGAGGTCACCGGGCAGGACGAGAAGGGCAACCCGATCAAGGTGCGCGGCACCGGCTACTTCGCTCGGTGTTTGCAGCACGAGACCGACCACCTGTACGGGTACCTGTACATCGACCGGCTCTCCAAGCGCGAGCGCAAGGACGCGCTGCGGCAGATGGCCGAGAACGAGCCACGCTACCCCGTGGTCGCCAACGACTGAGGTCCGGAGGGACAGTTGTGACGCCTGGTCGGGCCCGCTCCGACCAGGCGTTCGTCATGTCCGGCCGGACTCGGTCGTCCGTACGCTCGCACATTCGATCCTTTGTGCGCCCCTAGCGATCCCCGACCAGTCACACAAGGGGAGATTCTCGGCACTGCGGGGTAGTGAGTGAAGCAAATCCGTTCCCAGACCGGTCAGTTGTGGTGCTGAATGGGGACTGCGGGGATACGCAACGGCGCACGCCCGGCACAGCGGGAGGGGTGTGCGCACCTGGCTCGGCTGAGAGGGGTTTGTTCGTGCATGCTTTCTCACACAGCACCACATCGACGCCGACGGCGGTCGCGGTTCCACCACAACTCGCCCTGCCGGTGATCGAGGCCGAGTTTCCCCGGCGACTGCACCCGTATTGGCCGCGGCTACAGGAGAAGACCCGCCTCTGGCTGCTGGAAAAACGGCTGATGCCGGCGGACAAGGTGCAGGAATATGCCGACGGCCTTTGCTACACCGATCTCATGGCGGGGTACTACCTGGGCGCGTCCGACGAGGTCATCCAGGCGATTTGCGACTTCAGCGCCTGGTTCTTCGTCTGGGACGACCGCCACGACCGTGACGTCGTGCACCGCAGGCCGGGCGACTGGCGGCGGCTGCGGTTCCGGCTGCACGCGGCCCTGGACGCACCCGTGCACCACCTGCGCCATCCGGACACCCTGGTCGCGGGATTCGCCGACACCGTCGTCCGGCTGTACTCCTTCCTGCCGCCGACCTGGAACCAGCGCTTCGCGCGGCACTTCCACGCGGTGATCGAGGCGTACGACCGCGAGTTCCGCAACCGCACCTCCGGGCATGTTCCCGGAGTCGAGGAATACCTGGCCCTGCGGCGCCTCACCTTCGCCCACTGGATATGGACGGACCTCCTGGAGCCGAGCGCCGGGACCGAACTCCCGGACGCCGTGCGGAAGAATCCGGCCTACCGTCGGGCGGCCCTGCTCAGCCAGGATTTCGCCGCCTGGTACAACGACCTGTGTTCGCTGCCGAAGGAAATAGCGGGCGACGAGGTGCACAATCTCGGAATCAGCCTCGTCACCCATGAGGGCATGAGCCTGGAAAAGGCGGTCGAAGACGTCAGGCGACGCGTCGAGGAATGCGTTCGTGAATTCCTGGTGGCCGAGCGTGACGCCCTGCGGTTCGCCGACCGGCTGGACGACGGAACGGTGCGCGGAAAAGAACTCGGCGCCGCCGTCACGGCGTGCGTCGGCAATATGCGGAACTGGTTCAGTTCCGTCTACTGGTTCCACCACGAATCCGGCCGTTACATGGTCGACAGCTGGGACGACCGGTCCACGCCCCCGTACGTCAACAACGAAGCGGCAGGTGAGAAATGACCGTCGAGTCCGTGAAAACCGCGAACGCCGGGGCGTCCGGCCACGGCGAACTGCGCGAACCGCCCCTGGCCGGCGGCCGGGTGCCGGTGCTCGGGCACGGCTGGCGGCTGGCCCGCGACCCGCTGGCCTTCATGTCCCGGCTGCGCGCCCACGGCGACATGGTGCGCCTCAGGCTCGGCCCCAAGGAGGTCTACGCCGTCACCACCCCGGAACTCACCGGCGCCCTCGCCCTGAACCCCGACTTCATCATCGCCGGCCCGCTCTGGGAGTCCCTGGAGGGACTGCTCGGCAAGGAGGGCGTCGCCACCGCCAACGGCCCCCGGCACCGGCGCCAGCGCCGCACCATCCAGCCGGCGTTCAACCTCTCCGCGATCCCCGGCTACGCGCCGGTCATGGAGGAGGAGGCGCACGCGCTGACCGAGCGCTGGCAGCCCGGCTCCACCGTCGACTGCACCTCGGAGTCCTTCCGGGTCGCCGTCCGCATCGCCGCCCGCTGCCTGCTGCGCGGTGCGTACATGGACGAGCGCGCGGAGCGGCTCAGCGTCGACCTCGCGAGCGTCTTCCGCGGTATGTACCGGCGGATGGTCGTCCCGCTCGGACCGCTGTACCGGCTCCCGCTGCCCGCCAACCGCGAATTCAACCGGGCGCTGGCCGATTTGCATCTCCTCGTCGACGAGATCGTCGCCGAGCGCCGGGCGTCTGGTCAAAAGCCGGACGATTTGCTGACGGCATTGCTCGCGGCGACGGACGACAATGGCGATCCCATCGGGGAACAGGAGATCCACGACCAGGTGGTCGCGATACTCACCCCGGGCAGCGAAACGGTCGCCTCCACGATCATGTGGTTGCTCCAGGTCCTCGCGGAGCACCCGGAACACGCGGAGAAGGTACGGACCGAGGTCGAATCCGTGACGGGTGGTCAGCCGGTCGGTTTCGCGCACGTTCGCCGGCTCGCGTACACCAACAATGTCGTCGTCGAGGCGATGCGTTTGCGGCCGGCCGTATGGATATTGACGCGCCGCGCCAAGGCCGACACCGAACTCGGTGGCTACCGCATTCCGGCCGGGGCCGACATCGTCTACAGCCCCTACGCCGTCCAGCGCGACCCGCACTCCTACAGCCGGCACCTCGACTTCGATCCGGACCGCTGGCTGCCGGAGCGGGCGAGGGAGGTGCCCAAGTACGCCATGAGCCCCTTCAGCGTCGGCAACCGCAAGTGCCCCAGCGACCACTTCTCCATGGCGCAACTGACGCTGATCACGGCGGCGTTGTGCGCGAAGTACCGCTTCGAACAGGCCGCCGGGTCCGACGGCACCACCCGGGTGGGCATCACCCTGCGCCCGCACCGCCTGCTGCTGACCCCCGTGCCCTGGTGACGGGCCGGCCGGCCCGTCACGCCTGATACCGGCGCGCGCTCAGGCGGCCTGCGGGCCCCGGAACGCGCGCCGGTAGGCGTTCGGCGTGGTCCCCAGCGACTTCACGAACTGGTGTCGCAGCGCGGCCGCCGTCCCGAAGCCGGTCCGGCTCGCGACGGCGTCCATCGTCTCGTCCGTCCCTTCCAGCAACTCCTGTGCCAGCAGCACCCGTTGCCGCAGGATCCAGCGGTACGGCGTGGTGCCCGTCTCCTGCTGGAAGCGGCGGGCGAAGGTGCGCGGGGCCATCAGGGCGCGGGCGGCCAGCTGCTCGACGGTGATCTCCTCGTCGAGGTGCTCCGTCATCCAGGCCAGCACCTCGCCGACCGTGTCGCAGGGGCCCTCGGGCAGCGGACGCTCGATGTACTGGGCCTGGCCGCCGTCCCGGTGCGGGGGCACCACCATCCGCCGGGCGATCTTCCTGGCGACCTCCGGGCCCTGTTCCTTGCGCACGATGTGCAGACAGGCGTCGATGCCGGCGGACGTGCCCGCCGAGGTGATCACCGGGTCCTCGTCGACGTACAGCACGTCCGGCTCGACCCGGGTGCGCGGGTACCGGCGGGCCAGCAGGTCCGCGTGGCGCCAGTGCACGGCGCACCGGCGCCCGTCCAGCAGCCCGGCCGCGCCGAGCACGAAGACCCCGGAGCAGACGCTGAGCACCCTGGCCCCCCGGTCCACCGCCCGGCGCAGCGCGTCGAGCAGCTCGGGCGGGTGGTCCCGGGTGACGGTGGCGTCCGAGGCGGGCACCGCGATCAGGTCGGCCTCCTCCAGCCGGTCGAGACCGTACGGCGTGGAGACGGTGAGGCCGGGCACATGGGTGCCGAGCGTCGGCCCCTCCGCCGAGACCACCGCGAAGTCGTACACCGGCAGCCCCTCGTCGGAGCGGTCGAGGCCGAAGACCTCGCAGACCACCCCGAGCTCGAAGGGATGCACGCCGTCGAGAAGCACTGTCGCCACGTTCCTCAGCATGCTGCCAGTGTGCCTCGCGGTTGGCAGTAATTCGAGGGTGCATGGCAGTGCTGCCACTCACGGTAAGGAGCGTCGAGCGCCACAGTGGTGTCCATGAACGGAAACCAGATCGAAGGTCTTGTCGGAATGGTCCTGGTCCTCGGCATCCTGGTCCTCATGGCCCTGCCGTCCGTGCTCGGCGTCCTGCGCGACAGGCGCGTCGACCGGCAGATCAGGCAGGCCCATGAGGACCGCGGGGAGCGGGAGACTCAG
The DNA here is from genome assembly GCF_040680735.1 of Streptomyces sp. NPDC051987. Taxonomy (NCBI): domain Bacteria; kingdom Bacillati; phylum Actinomycetota; class Actinomycetes; order Kitasatosporales; family Streptomycetaceae; genus Streptomyces; species Streptomyces sp. NPDC051987. The sequence continues at coordinate 26,743 of NZ_JBFAXI010000097.1, forward strand.
AAGTCCTCGTCGAGGTCGACGGTGCCCTCGACCGCCACCTGGTACGCGGACGGGCGCCGCTCGAAGAAGTTCGTCAGCTCCTGAACGCCCTGCAGCTCCATGAAGGAGAACGGGTTCTCCGAGCCGTACACCGGGGCGAAGCCCAGGCGGCCGAGTCGCTGGTCGGCGACGCACTCCAGGTACTGGCGCATCGAGTCGGTGTTCATGCCCGGCAGCCCGTCACCGCACAGGTCCCGGGCGAACTGCAGCTCCGCCTCGACGGCCTCCCGCAGCATGTCGGTGACCTGCTGCCCGAGTTCGTCGTCGAAGAGCTCGGGCTCCTCCTTGCGGACCGTGTCGACCACGTCGAACGCGAAGCTCATGTGCATCGTCTCGTCCCGGAACACCCAGTTGGTGCCGGTGGCGAGACCGTGCAGCAGACCCCGGCTGCGGAACCAGTAGACGTACGCGAAGGCGCCGTAGAAGAACAGGCCCTCGATGCACGCGGCGAAGCAGATCAGGTTGAGCAGGAAGCGGCGCCGGTCGGCCCGGGACTCCAGGCGGTCCAGGTTCTCCACCGAGTCCATCCACCGGAAGCAGAACTCCGCCTTCTCGCGGATGGACGGGATGTTCTCGACGGCCGCGAAGGCGGCCGCGCGGTCCTCCGGGTCGGGCAGGTAGGTGTCCAGGAGGGTCAGGTAGAACTGGACGTGGACGGCCTCCTCGAACAGCTGCCGGGAGAGGTACAGCCGCGCCTCGGGGGAGTTGATGTGCTTGTACAGCGTCAGCACCAGGTTGTTCGCGACGATCGAGTCACCGGTCGCGAAGAACGCGACCAGCCGGCCGATCAGGTGCTGCTCGGCGGCGCTGAGCTTCGCGAGGTCGGCCACGTCCGAGTGGAGGTCGACCTCCTCCACGGTCCAGGTGTTCTTGATGGCGTCCCGGTAGCGCTCGTAGAAGTCGGGGTAGCGCATGGGGCGCAGGGTCAGCTCGAAGCCCGGGTCGAGCAGGTTCTGGTGACGGGTGGACATTACTGACAGGCCTCGCAGGACTCGGGGTTTTCCAGGGAGCAGGCGACGGCCTCGGGATCCGGGGTGGCCTGCGCGGGGACGGTGGCTCGGGCCGCGCGGGCGATCCGGGTCGCCGGGCGCGACCGCAGGTAGTACGTCGTCTTCAGCCCGGACTTCCAGGCGTACGCGTACATCGAGGAGAGCTTGCCGATGGTCGGCGTCTCCATGAAGAGGTTCAGGGACTGGGCCTGGTCCAGGTACGGGGTGCGGGCGGCGGCCATGTCGATCAGGCCGCGCTGCGGGATCTCCCACGCCGTGCGGTAGAGGCGTCGCACGTCCTCGGGGATCCATGCGAACCCCTGCACCGAGCCGTTGGCGTCGCGCAGCGCCTCGCGGGTGCGGGCGTCCCAGACGCCGAGGTCCTTGAGCTCCCGCACCAGGTAGGAGTTGACCTGGAGGAACTCACCGGACAGCGTCTCGCGCTTGAACAGGTTCGAGACCTGCGGCTCGATGCACTCGTAGACGCCCGCGATCGAGGCGATGGTCGCGGTGGGCGCGATGGCGAGCAGCAGGCTGTTGCGCATCCCGGTCTCGGCGATCCGCGCGCGCAGCGCCGCCCAGCGCTCGGGCCAGGTGAACTCGACGCCGTAGTGGTCGGGGTGCAGCACGCCCCGGGCGGTACGGGTCTTCTCCCAGGCCGGCAGCGGACCGTTGCGCTCCGCCAGGTCGGCGGAGGCCTCGTACGCGGCGAGCATGATCCGCTCGGCGATCCGGGTGGACAGGGCCTTGGCCTCGGCCGAGTCGAAGGGCAGCCGCAGTTGGAAGAAGACGTCCTGGAGACCCATGGCGCCGAGGCCCACCGGCCGCCACCTGGCGTTCGAGCGGCCCGCCTGCTCGGTCGGGTAGAAGTTGATGTCGACGACCCGGTTCAGGAAGGTCACCGCGGTGCGGACCGTCTCGTCCAGCCGCTCCCAGTCCATGCCACCGGTCGCCGTGTCGACGAATGCCCCGAGGTTCACCGACCCCAGGTTGCAGACCGCCGTCTCGCCGTCGTCCGTGACCTCCAGGATCTCCGTGCAGAGGTTCGAGGAGTGCACGACGTGGCCGGCGGTCGCCGTCTGGTTGGCGGTGCGGTTGGCCGCGTCCTTGAAGGTCATCCAGCCGTTGCCGGTCTGCGCCAGGGTGCGCATCATCCGGCCGTACAGGTCACGGGCCGGGATCGTCCGGTGCGCGAGACCGGCGGCCTCGGCCCTGCGGTAGGCGGCGTCGAACTCCGCGCCCCACAGGTCCACCAGCTCCGGCACGTCGGCCGGGGAGAACAGGGACCACGGCTCGTCGGCGTTCACCCGGCGCATGAACTCGTCCGGGACCCAGTGCGCCAGGTTGAGGTTGTGCGTACGGCGGGCGTCCTCGCCGGTGTTGTCGCGCAGCTCCAGGAACTCCTCGATGTCGGAGTGCCAGGTCTCCAGGTAGACCGCGGCCGCGCCCTTGCGCCGACCGCCCTGGTTCACGGCGGCGACCGAGGCGTCCAGGGTCTTCAGGAACGGCACGATGCCGTTGGAGTGCCCGTTGGTGCCGCGGATCAGTGAACCGCGGCTGCGGATCCGGGAGTACGACAGGCCGATGCCGCCGGCGTGCTTGGAGAGCCGGGCGACCTGGTGGTAGCGGTCGTAGATGGAGTCCAGCTCGTCCTTCGGGGAGTCCAGGAGATAGCAGGACGACATCTGGGGGTGCCGGGTGCCGGAGTTGAAGAGCGTGGGGGAGGACGGGAGGTAGTCGAGGCGGCTCATGAGCCCGTAGAGCGCGGCGACTTCGTCCAGGGCGCGCGAGGTGTCGTCCTCGGCGAGTCCCGCGGCCACCCGGAGCATGAAGTGCTGGGGGGTCTCGATGACCCGGCGGGTGATCGGGTGCCGCAGCAGGTAACGGCTGTACAGCGTGCGCAGGCCGAAGTAGCCGAAGCGGTCGTCGGCGGCGGGGTCGACGAGCGCGTCCAGCCGCCCGGCGTGCAGCGTCACGAACGCGGCGGTCCGGTCGGCGATGAGCCCCTCCCGGTGCCCCACCGCCACGGACTCGGTGAACGACGTCACGCCCTGCGAGGCGGCCTCGGCCCGGATGGAGACGGTGAGCAGGCGGGCGGCCAGCCGCGAGTAGGCGGGGTCCTCCGAGATCAGTCCGGCGGCGGCCTCGGTGGCCAGCTCGCGCAACTCCGCCTCGTCGGCGCGGGCGGACCGGCCGCGCAGGGCGGCGGCGGCGACCCGGCCGGGTTCGGCGTCGGGGAGGTCGGCGGTCAGCTCGGCCAGGGTCCGCAGCAACGCGGTACCGGGGCCGTCCTCTTCCACAGAGATGGCCGCTGAAGCCGGGTCGGCTGGCGCGATGGTCACGTGGGGGCTCTCCCTCGCTGGGCTCGGGGCCTGGCGGGAGGGCAGGGGGCGGCACGAGCGCGCGCGGGCACGCGTCGGGTCCCTGGCCCACTCCACGAGGCCCGGACGTCAGAACGCCCTGACCGGGTGGCCGGGCGTGCTGTCGGCAGGTCCTCGGACTGACTCCTGTGCGCGAACACGCACAAGTACACCGTTGCGGGACAGTTCCGGATTCGCACCGGATTCCCCTGCGGCGACAGCGAGCATGAGCATACATCTAGTGCCGGGCTGCGGTGTCACCCCCAGATGTTGTGTCGCGGTGGTGTCGGAGCGTCAGACTGCTTGTACGGTGAGAGACGAGGAGCGGGCCGCCGAGGGGGTGCTCCCGGCGGCCCCCGGCGGGTTGGGGGGGGTTGGTGGCGCCGGTTCCCCCCCCCGTCGGCCGGGGGGGCCCCACCCCCCCACTGGGGGGGGGGTGCTGTG
>NZ_JBFAXI010000098.1:0-30446 GCF_040680735.1 Streptomyces sp. NPDC051987
TTGTTTGGTGTACAGAGGTGTGAACACCCAAACCCCCCCCCCCCCCCCAACCCCCCCCCCAAAAAAAACCCCCACCCACCCCCCCCCCGTCCGGGCCCCGGGGAACTGCGCGAAGAACCCCCACCGGCGGCAAGCCGACCCCGAGACCAGCAGCACCCCGACAGGGGCGTGGGGAACTGCGCGAAAACCCACCGGCGGCAAGTCGACCCCCGAACCCCAGCCCAAACCCCGGCCTAGTCCCCCGCCTGCTGAAACGCCCCCACCGCAGCATCAACCTTCGCCGCCGACCCCTTCCCCGCCACCACCCCGTACTTCCACGGAAAACTCTGCGTCGCATCGCCCCCCGGCAGGGACACCGTCACCGACGTCGCCGCGAGACTCGCCTGGTCGCCGTCCTTGCCGCGCACGTAACTGACCGAGAACGTCGCGGAGTCGCCCTTCGCCAGCTTGAGCTTCTCCGCCTTCGCCCCCGACTGCGCGGGGATCGCCACCGCCGTGCCGCCCGCCTTCAGCGTGACTTTCGCGAAGCCCTCCAGCGTGCACGGCGCGCTCTGGTTGGTGATGCTCACCGGCACCTCACCGCTGTCCCCCGCCGCGGGCGCGACGCTCGCGGAGCCGACCTGGACGGAGACCTTGCCGATCGCACAGGCCGAGCTGTTCTTGCCGCTGGAGCCCGACCCGCCACCGCCGCAGGCGGTCAGGGCGAGGGCGGCGGCGACGGCAGTGACGGTGAGCGGAATGACGCGCATGATGCAGTTCCCCATCGAGGTCGTGACGGTGTCCCAGCATCATCACGCCCCGCCCCGGACCCCGCGCGCCCGCCCCCACCCTCGGCGCTTCCCCGGTCCGCCCCACGGACCCGCGCGGCCCGGCGCGAACGCACCCCACGGCGGCCGGACGCGGCCCTACTGCCCAAGTGTCGCCGTCGCCAGCCCCGAAGGCAGCTTGCCGCCCTCCGCCTTGGTGTAGGTCTCCTCGCCCACTTTTCCGGACCAGGTGACTTTCATGCCGCTCTTGCTGACCGAGTCGACCATTCCGGTGACCCGGTCCTTGCCGCCCTTCGTGCAGGTGAGATGGATCATCCGCATCCCGGCCTCGTCCCCGGCGGTCCCGTTGCACACCGATCCGCCGGTCTCGAAGAGCCCCGCCTGCTTGCCGGTGACGACCAGGGCGACGATCTTGCCGCCGCTGGTGGTGATCCAGCTGCCCTGGAGCGCGTCGGAGGAGGCTGTGGCGCTGTCCGAACCGGCCGTGGCGGTGGCGCCCGCGGACGACGTGGCCGACGGGGTGGCCGCGGAGTCACCACCGGAGCCGCCGCCGCTGCACGCGGTCAGCGTGAGCGCGCCCACCAGCCCCGCGACGGCGACCGCGGCCCGCACAGCCGCCCGCGTGCAGCCCCCGGAGCCCCGAGCCGCAGCCGCCTGCCCGTGCGCCGCGACAGTCACCCCGCGCGCCGTAGGCGTACCCGTAGCCGTATCCGTCGCCGTACTCGTCGTAGCCGTGGTCACCGCAACGCTCCCAAGCTCTAGGGGGTCGGCCGTCCCGGCCGCCCGAACGACAGCGGCAAGCTACCAGGACTCACCAAGAGGACCCGTGCAAGACAGGTAGGTATCCCCTGTGTGCCTGCCCCATGCGCCGCACGGTCCGGCCATGCCGGCCTCCGCCGTGCGCACACCCGCCCGCACCGCCACCCCCACCGCCGCTCCCCGGCCCCCGTCGCGATCCCCCCGTCTCGCTCACCGGACCGTCACAAGGAGGCTGGAACACCCGGGCCCAGATATGCGTCTTTCTTTAATGCATGAAGGATCCGATTCGGTCGATCACGTGCGGATGACAGTGCACATGATCATGGACGGGGGCCGGCGGTCGCATGTCCTGCGGGAACCGGGGCAGACGCTGGAACGGGTTGAGTAAAGCGGACGTCAAAGCTGTAACCGTGGGACCACCCCCCGTGCACGTGCATCTGCTCATGCATCTGCACGTGAACAAGGTTATGATCCGGGTCAGTTGACCGCTGCACCAATGGTCACATCAGCCAGTTAGTGCACCACCGGGGAGCGACCTGTGAACCTCGACGTTGACGGCGGATACGGGGGGTTTGACGTGTACAACGGCATGGCTGCCACGCAGCTGGACGGAGTGGCCTGGCAGAAGAGCAGGCACAGCAACTCGCAGGGCTCCTGCGTGGAGTTCGCCCGGTTGCCGGGCGGCGACGTGGCGGTCCGCAACTCGCGCTTCCCGGACGGGCCCGCGCTCGTCTACACCCGGGCCGAGATCGAGGCGATGCTCCTCGGCGTCAAGGACGGCGAGTTCGACCACCTGATCACGAGCTGACGGCGGCCATACCTGGGGCAACTCGGTGCGTTCACCGCGCAACACAGCGTGACGCGCGTAGAAACCCGGCGTCCGTAGACGCCGGGGTTCGTCACTCGGCGGTCTGCAGGCGGAACAGCGCCCACACGACCTTGCCGCTGAGGGTGCCCGCGAGCGGGTGCCAGCCCCAGCCGTCACTGAAGGAGTCGACCAGGAACAGCCCGCGGCCCGACTCCGCCGAGAAGTCGTCGGAGTCGCCGGGGGTGGGCGTCTCGTGGCTGGGGTCGCGCACCGCGCACACCAGCCGTCCGGTCCACCGCATCAGGTGCAGCCGCACCGCCGGTCCCTGCGGCGCGGCCGGCCGCTCGGTCTCGCCGGACACCGCGTGCCGCAGGGCGTTGGTGACGAGTTCCGAGACGACGAGGCAGACGTCGTCGAAACGGTCGCCGACGTCCCACTGGCCGAGCGTTCTCCGGGTGAACTGACGTGCTTCGCGCACCGCTTCGTAGCGGGCGGGCAGGGCGCAGGAGGCGGCGTTGGACACGGCCGCTGGATCAAGCGGCGGAAGGCCCTGCCGTAATGGCTTGAGCATGGTCGATCCATTCGTCCCCATGCGAGGCACTCCCGGGAATTCGCGGTCGTTGCGATGCAGCGGTGGCGCGGGACCATGGTTTCGGATGCGCAGAGCAGATGCAAGGGCAGATGCACGTGCACGCGACCGAATTGGACCCTCCCGTACCGCTTCTTGGCCATTTTTTCCGCCAACTTCGCCTGCTTGGCTCACTACCTGCTTGCAACTTCCTGTGCTTAAACTTTGGCCGCTTTCCGTTTCCGTAACCGGACGAGTACTGCTCGAAGTGTTTTAGTGGCAGACTGCGGGCCCTGAAGACGGTTGGGGAGGCTGGCGAACGTGAGCGCGGGAGAGCCCGGATCGGTGGTGCGGCGAATGCTGCTCGGCTCGCAACTCAGGCGGCTGCGTGAGGCCCGGGGGATCACCCGAGAGGCCGCGGGGTACTCGATCCGTGCCTCGGAGTCGAAGATCAGCCGCATGGAGCTGGGCCGGGTGAGCTTCAAGACGAGGGACGTGGAAGACCTGCTGACGCTGTACGGCATCACCGACGAGGCCGAGCGCGAGCAGCTCCTCTCCCTGGCCCGCGAGGCCAACGTGGCCGGCTGGTGGCACAGTTACTCCGATGTCCTGCCGTCCTGGTTCCCCACCTATGTCGGCCTGGAGGGCGCGGCCCATCTGATCCGCGCCTACGAGGTGCAGTTCGTCCACGGCCTGCTGCAGACCGAGGAGTACGCGCGCGCGGTGGTGCGGCGCGGTATGAAGGGTGCCGACGAGGCCGACGTCGAGCGGCGGGTCACGCTGCGCCTGGAGCGGCAGAAGTACCTGGTGGCCGAAAACGCGCCCGACGTCCACATCGTCCTCGACGAGGCCGCCCTGCGCCGTCCCTACGGCGACCGCGAGGTGATGCGCGGCCAGCTCCAGCACCTGGTCGAGATCTCGGAACGGCCCAACGTGCGGCTGCAGATCATGCCGTTCAGCTTCGGCGGACACTCCGGGGAGGGCGGCTCCTTCACCATCCTGAGCTTCCCCGAGTCCGATCTGTCCGACGTGGTCTACCTGGAGCAGCTCACCAGCGCCCTCTACCTCGACAAGCGCGAGGACGTCGCCCAGTACGAGCAGGCGCTGAAGGAGCTCCAGCAGGACAGCCCGGGACCGGACGAGAGCCGGGACCTGCTGCGCGGCCTCCTCCAACTCATCTAGCTCTCCCCAGAAGTTCGCTCTCCGTCCCCAACTGTGCGGTCACACAAGTACGATGACGCGTGATCAGACCGTGATGTCGCTCATGCGTCTGCGAGTGATTTGGGGATCACATGTCGTCGTACTTCACCGACCTGGCCCAGCAGTACATCGACGGTGAGTGGCGCCCGGGGACCGGTTCCTGGGACATCATCGACTTCAACCCGTACGACGGGGAGAAGCTCGCCTCGATCACCATAGCCGCGGTCGACGAGATAGATCAGGCCTACCAGGCCGCCGCGCGCGCCCAGAAGAAGTGGGCCGCCACCAACCCCTACGCCCGTCGCGCCGTCTTCGAGAAGGCCCTGCGCCTCATCGAGGAGCGGGACGCCGAGATCACCGAGGCGATCATCGCCGAGCTCGGCGGCACGCGCCTGAAGGCCGCTTTCGAGCTGCACCTCGCCAAGGAGTTCCTGCGCGAGTCGATCCAGTGGTCGCTGCGCCCCGAGGGCAGGATCCTGCCCTCCCCGGTGGACGGCAAGGAGAACCGCGTCTACCGGGTGCCGGTCGGCGTGGTGGGCGTGATCAGCCCCTTCAACTTCCCCTTCCTCCTGTCGATCAAGTCGGTCGCCCCGGCGCTCGCGCTCGGCAACGCCGTGGTCCTCAAGCCGCACCAGAACACCCCGATCGTCGGCGGCACCCTGGTCGCGAAGATCTTCGAGGACGCGGGCCTGCCCGGCGGCCTGCTCAACGTCGTCGTCACCGACATCGCGGAGATCGGCGACGCTTTCCTCGAGCACCCGATCCCCAAGGTCATCTCCTTCACCGGCTCCGACAAGGTCGGCCGCCACGTGGCCACCGTCTGCGCCTCGCTCTTCAAGCGTTCCGTCCTCGAACTGGGCGGCAACAGCGCGATCGTGGTCCTCGACGACGCCGACATCGACTACGCCGTCGACGCGGCGGTCTTCAGCCGGTACGTCCACCAGGGCCAGGTCTGCATGGCCGCCAACCGGATCCTGGTCGACCGCTCGATCGCGGACGAGTTCACCGAGAAGTTCGTCGCCAAGGTCCGGACCCTCAAGGCCGGCGACCCGAGCGACCCGCGGACCGTCATCGGCCCGCTGATCAACTCCCAGCAGGCGGAGGCGGTTTCGGCCACCGTCCAGCAGGCCGTCGCGGAGGGTGCCACGGCCCTGCTGCACGGCAGGACCACCGACAACCTGGTCGAGCCCTCGGTCCTCACCGGCGTCCCGGCCGACTCCGACCTGCTCCGCCAGGAGGTCTTCGGCCCGGTCGCCTTCCTCATCCCGTTCGACGGCGAGGAGGAGGCCGTACGCCTGGTCAACGACACCCCCTACGGCCTCAGCGGCGCGGTCCACACCGGGGACGTCGAGCGGGGCGTTGCCTTCGCCAAGCAGATCGACACCGGGATGTTCCACGTCAACGACGGCACCGTGCACGACGAACCCGTCGTCCCCTTCGGCGGTGAGAAGCACTCGGGGCTGGGCCGCCTGAACGGCGAGACGACCGTGGAGTCCTTCACCACCCTGAAGTGGATCTCGGTGCAGCACGGCCGGAGCGGTTTCCCCTTCTAGCCGGCGGAGTTCCGCCACCCGGGCCCTTTAGGACGCGAGCTGTCCTAAAGGGCCCGTAGCTTCGGTCGGGTCAGGGCAGCACAGACCGAGGAAAGGCGGCCGGACATGGTCACTCACGTTCCCGCGGAAGCACAGGGCGACGAGCGCGGAGCACTGCTCTCCTTCATCGAGGAACAGCGCGGCGGCATCCGCCGGGCGCTCCTCGGCCTCACCGACGAGCAGGCGGCGGCCAAGCCCAGCGCCAGCGAGCTGTCCCTCGCGGGCCTGCTCAAGCACTGCGCCGAGGTCGAGCAGAGCTGGATCGCCCGCGCGAAGCAGGAGCCGCCGGCCGTCCAGCGCGACCAGTCCAACTGGCACGAGACCTTCCAGCTGGTCGGCGACGAGACGGTGGCCTCCCAGCTCGCCCACTGGGAGCAGGTCGCCGCCGAGACCGAGAAGTTCATCCGCTCGGTCCCCAGCCTCGACGACACCTTCCCGCTCCCGCCCCAGCCCTGGTTCCCGCCGGAGGGCCGGGTCTCCATGCGCTGGGTCTGCCTCCACCTCATCCGCGAGACCGCCCGCCACGCGGGCCACGCCGACATCATCCGCGAGTCCCTGGACGGCAAGACGGCGTTCGAACTGGTGGCGCTGGAACAGGGCGCGTAGCGCCTCGAAAGGGGCGCGGGGAACTCCGCGACCGGCCACGACGGCGCCGCAGACGGCAGACCGGCGGTCGGCACCTCGCGGCTCTCCCAGCGCAGGGGCGAGCACTCAGTGGTGGAAGCCGGTGGCCGCCTCCTTGTCATGGGTCAGGGGGTGCGGCTGCCGGCGCAGGCCGGGCAGCAGCCGGGACAGGTCCTCGACGAACAGGTCCGCCAGGTCCTTCGAGAAGCCGTTGCGGCACACCACCCGCAGCACGGACAGGTCCTCCCGGTTCGCCGGGAAGGTGTACGCCGGCACCAGCCAGCCGTTCTCGCGCAGCCGCCGGGAGACGTCGAACACGTCGTACGCGGTCACGTGGTCGGCGGTGGTGAAGGCGAACACGGGCAGCTCGTCGCCCCGGGTGAGCAGCCGGAAGTCACCGAGTTCCGCGATGCGTCCGGCGAGCCCGGTCGCCACGTCCCGGGACGCCTGCTGCACCGCGCGGTAGCCGTCCCGGCCCAGGCGCAGGAACGTGTAGTACTGCGCGACCACCTGCGCGCCAGGGCGGGAGAAGTTGAGGGCGAAGGTGGGCATGTCGCCGCCCAGGTAGTTGACCCGGAAGACGAGCTCCTCGGGCAGTGCCTCCTTGTCCCGCCACAGTGCCCAGCCGACGCCCGGGTAGACCAGCCCGTACTTGTGCCCCGAGGTGTTGATCGACGCCACCCGGGGGAGCCGGAAGTCCCACACCAGGTCCTCGTCGAGGAAGGGCGCGATCATCGCGCCGGACGCGCCGTCCACATGGACCGGGACGTCGATCCCGGTGCGCTCCTGGAGGGCGTCCAGGGCCGCGCACAGGTCGGCGATCGGCTCGTACGACCCGTCGAAGGTGGAGCCGAGGATGCCGACCACCCCGATGGTGTTCTCGTCGCAGAGCTCGGCGGCGGCCTGCGGGTCCAGGTGGTAGCGGTCGCCCTCCATGGGGACGAACCGGGGCTCCACCTCCCAGAAGTTGCAGAACTTCTCCCAGCAGACCTGGACGTTGATCCCCATGATCAGGTTCGGGCGGGCGCCGCCCGGGTAGCGGTCGGCGTTGCGCCGCGCCCAGCGCCGCTTCAGCGCCATCCCGGCCAGCATGCAGGCCTCGCTGGAACCGGTCGTCGAACAGCCGATGGTGTTGGCCGGATCCGGCGCGTTCCACAGGTCGGCGAGCATCGCCACGCAGCGGCGCTCCAGCTCGGCGGTGCGCGGGTACTCGTCCTTGTCGATCATGTTCTTGTCGTCGCACTCCGCCATCAGGACCCCGGCCTGGGGCTCCATCCAGGTGGTGACGAACGTGGCCAGGTTCAGCCGGGCGTTGCCGTCCAGCATCAACTCGTCGTGCACCAGCTGGTAGGCGGTCGAGGGCGGCAGCGGGCCGTCCGGCAGCCGGTGCGTGGGCGGGGCCTCGACCATGCCGGCGACCGGGTTCGCCTCCCCGAAGAACGGGTTGACGGACATGGACCGCTCCTGGTGCTTCTGGGGGCCTTTGTGCAGCGGCATGAGGAGTGCCTCCTGGAGAACATGAACGACTTGAACGAGTTGAACGGCTCGGACGTTTGAACGGCTCGGACGTTTGAACGGCTCGGACGCTTGAACGGCTCGGACGCTTGAACGGCTCGGACGGCTCGAGGACTTCACGAAGGGTCAGCGCAGGGCCGTGCCGTCCGCCCGCAACTGCATTCTCGGCCGCCCGGTCACCAGCAGCCACGCGGGCAGCGAGGCGACGCAGAGCAGCACGATGATGCTCGGTGAGGCCACGAGTACCGCGGCCGTGAACAGACTCACCCAGCCCTGCCGGGTGATCGCCAACAACATGCCCAGGACGCCCGCCGCCACGCCCACCGACGGCTGCACGGCGGGCACCAGCGCGTGGGCGCACAGCCCGAGGGCCGAGCCGATGAACACGGACGGAAAGATCCGGCCACCGCGGAAACCACAGGAGGCGGCCACAGTCAGCGCGGCCAGCTTGACGACCGTCATCAGGGCGAACCGTCCCGCCGTCCAGCCCTCCGGGTCCTTCGCCAGCACCGCCACCTGGTCCAGTCCCTTGAAGAGCGTCAGATGGCCGCCCAGCGCCCCCAGCAGGCCCAGCACGAACCCGCCGACCGGAAGCGCCACCATCGGGTGCCCGAGCCGCCGGAAGGCGCCGTGGAGGTACGGGAAGGCGCGGACCGCGCACATGCCGAGCAGCGCGGCCGCGGGGGCGACCACCAGGGCCGCCAGCAGATCGGGCCAGCGCGTCCTGCCGAGCGCGGGCAGCCCGAGGTCCAGGGTCGGCCGGGCCAGCAGGTCGGTCGTCATGGCGCCCGCCGCCGCGGCCAGCAGCGGCCCGAAGAGGTTGTCCCACAGCGCTCCCTTCAGCGGCTTCCCGGCCAGCGCCTCGGAGATCACCAGGGCCGCCGCCACCGGCGTCCCGAAGAGCGCGCCGAGCGTCGCCGCGTCGGCCAGCGCGGGCCACAGCGAACCCGGCAGCCGGGGCATCGCGAGCCGCCCCAGCCACAGCGCGAGACCGACGTTGACGGCGATGAGAGGGTTCTCCGGACCGAGGCTCGGGCCGCCCGCCAGCATCAGCGCGGTCGCCAGCACCAGCCCCGGCAGCACGACGGGCGGCAGCGCCACCGCCTCCAGGCCCAGGGTGGCCGGGTCCGGCCCCGCGTGCCCGGGGACCTTCCACACCACCAGTCCCACGGCGATCCCGGTGGCCGTCAGCATCACCAGGATCCACAGCACCGAGTACCGTCCGACGCCCAGCGCGTCCGGCAGATTGGTCCACAGCACGTGCTGAAGCCGCTCGGCCAGCGAGCTCACCAGCAGGAACAGCAGACTGCTGCCGACACCGACGACGAGTGCGGGCAGGACCAGCGGCAGCAGGGCGCGCGCGGGGGCCGAGGGCGGGGTGGGGAGCGCCTGCTCCGCGGTGTCCTGGGCCACGGGCCCACCATAAGCGGACAAAACCGACACAACATCCGGACGGAAACGAGCTTGCACCTCACGTGGCGTGAGGGCCCACCCTGGAGCGCGGAAAGGAGCGGAAGTGAGCTACTCGGTCGGACAGGTCGCCGGATTCGCCGGAGTCACCGTGCGCACCCTGCACCACTACGACGAGATCGGCCTGCTGGTCCCCGGTGAACGCAGCCCCGCCGGGCACCGGCGCTACGGCGACGCCGACCTGGACCGGCTCCAGCGGATCCTGTTCTACCGGGAGCTCGGCTTCCCGCTCGACGAGGTCGCGGCGCTGCTCGACGACCCGGAGGTGAACCCGCGCGCACACCTGCGCCGGCAGTACGAGCTGCTGACCGCCCGGATCGAGAAGCTGCAGCAGATGGCCGCGGCCGTGGAGCACGCCATGGAGGCACGCGAGATGGGCATCGACCTGACCCCGGAGGAGCGGTTCGAGGTGTTCGGGGACAAGGACCCCGAACAGTACGCCGAGGAGGCGGAGCGGCGCTGGGGCGGCACCGAGGCGTTCGCCGAGTCGCAGCGCCGCGCCGCCACGTACGGCAAGGAGGACTGGAAGCGCATCCGGGCGGAGGTGGACGACTGGGGCGAGCGGTACGCGGCCCTGGTCGCCGCCGGTGAGCGGCCGGCGGGCGAGGCGGCCATGGACCTGGCCGAGGAGCACCGGCAGCACATCAGCAGGTACTACTTCGACGTCCCGTACGAGATGCACCGCTGTTTCGGTGAGATGTACGTCTCGGACGAACGCTTCAAGGCCTTCTACGACTCCATGCGCCCCGGACTCGCCGCACACCTGCGCGACGCGATCCTCGCCAACGCCGACCGGCACACAGGGTGACCACTTCCTGGTTGCTCCCCGACCAGTCCGTGACTACTCCTTGTCGAGGATGACGGCCGTGCCGTACGCGCAGACCTCCGTGCCCGCGTCGGCCGCCTCCGTCACGTCGAACCGGAAGGCCAGCACGGCGTTGGCGCCGCGCGCGCGTGCCTGCTCGATCAGGCGCTCCATGGCCTGGTTACGGGTCTGCACGAGCGTTTTCGTCAGACCCTTCAGCTCGCCGCCGATCATCGACTTCAGACCCGCGCCGATCTGACTGCCCAGGTGCCGGGAGCGCACGGTCAGCCCGAAGACCTCGCCGATGACCTCCCGCACCCGGTACCCGGGAACGTCGTTCGTGGTGACGACCAGCACATCGGCCTGCGGCCCCTGACCGCCGCCGTACTCTTCGATGCCCATGTCCACAGCCATTACCCAGGCCGGGCACAGTCCATCCTGGCTCCACCGGTGGAACCTGGGCCGGACACACTACGTTGATAGCTTTGTGCGACCGCACAAGAAATCCCGCAGTGCCTTCACCCCCACAGGAACGGAACCGTGATGACGCTCGCCCTCGGCCCGAGCTGGCTGGATCCGAACAACCTGCTCGACTCGTTCGGCATCTGGGGCCTGCTCCTGGTCGTCTTCGCCGAGTCCGGGCTGCTGATCGGCTTCTTCCTTCCGGGTGACTCCCTGCTCTTCACCTGCGGCCTGCTGATCACCTCGAACCAGCTGAACTTCCCGCTGTGGGGTGCCATCGCCCTGATCTGCCTCGCCGCGATCCTCGGCGACCAGGCGGGCTACATGTTCGGCAAGAAGGTCGGCCCGACGCTCTTCAACCGCCCGGACTCCCGCCTCTTCAAGCAGGAGAACGTCGCGAAGGCGCACGAGTTCTTCGAGAAGCACGGCCCGAAGTCCCTGATCCTGGCCCGCTTCGTGCCGGTGATCCGCACCTTCACGCCGATCATCGCGGGCGTCAGCGGTATGGCGTACCGCTCGTTCCTGACGTTCAACGTCATCGGCGGCGTCCTGTGGGGCGCCGGTGTCACCCTGCTCGGCTCCTGGCTCGGCAAGATCGACGTCGTCAAGAACAACATCGAGGCGATCCTGATCCTGATCGTCCTCATCTCGGTGGTCCCGATCATCATCGAGTTCCTGCGCGCCCGCGGCAAGGCCGGGAAGGAGTCCGCGGCGGCCCCGCCCGAGCAGCCGGTCCAGCAGTACCCCCCGGCCCCGATGACGGACGACGCCACGACCCAGCTCCGCA
Source organism: Streptomyces sp. NPDC051987 (assembly GCF_040680735.1). Taxonomy (NCBI): domain Bacteria; kingdom Bacillati; phylum Actinomycetota; class Actinomycetes; order Kitasatosporales; family Streptomycetaceae; genus Streptomyces; species Streptomyces sp. NPDC051987. The sequence goes on from NZ_JBFAXI010000098.1 coordinate 11,358, forward strand.
GGATCGAACCGACGTACACCCCGCAACAGCCCCAACCGCAGTACGGCCAGCAGCCCCAGCCTCAGCAGCAGTACGGCCAGCAGCCCCAGCCTCAGCAGCAGTACGGCCAGCAGCCCCAGCCTCAGCAGCAGTACGGCCAGCAGCAGCCCTACCACGATCAGCAGCAGCCTTACTACGACCAGCAGCGGCCCTACTACGGCCAGAACGGTTACGGCCAGGGCGACTACCGCCAGCAGCCCAACCCGTACACCGAGGACCACTACCAAGCGCCCTAGGCGAAGGCGCCCCGTGAGGGGCGCTGGGGGTACCCCCGGCCGAAGGCTGGGGGAGGAACTGCGCGACGAACGACGACGGCCCCCGCACCCGCCGACGCACCCGCACCGGCTCCCCCGTAGGCGCTCAGAACCCCCGCGTCCGCTTCGCGGCCCGCCGCTTCCCGGCCGACCCCACCCGCAGGGTCAGCCGGGAGATCTCCGCCCCCAGGTTGACCCCGATGGCGATCGCCATGGCGAGCGACGCGGCCTTGGCCAGCGACACCAGCCCCTTGTCGACCTCGTTCTGCGCCATCGACAGCAGCCCGAAGTAGGTCGCCGACCCCGGCAGCAGCGGCCCGATCGCCGCCGTCGTGTACGGCAGCGCGGACGCGAACCGGAACCGCGACAGCAGCTGCCCGAACAGCCCCACCAGCCCGGCCGCGACGGCCGTGGAGGCGACCGGCGAGATCCCTCCGGCGTAGTGCATCGCACCGTAGACCGACCACGCCACACCCCCGTTGAGGGTGACGGCCAGCACGGTGGACCGTTCCTGCTGGAGCAGCACGGCGAAGGTCAGCGAGAGCACCATCGACGCGGCGATCTGCAGCAGCGGCCGCCCGGAGCCGACCAGCGCCACGTCCGGGTTGAGCCGCCCGCCCAGCTTCACGCCGAAGTACAGGACCGTCAGCACCCCGATGACGATGCCGACGAAGAAGTACATGACCTCCAGCAGCCGTGCGGAGGCGGTGATGTAGAAGCCGGTGAGCCCGTCCTGGACGCCCGCGACGAGGGCCCGCCCGGGGAGCAGCGCGAACAGCCCACCGGTGACGACGGCGGACGCCGCGACATCGACGTGGGCGAGCGAGAAGGCGATCCCGATCGAGGCCGGCGGCATCGCGGCGATCATGAACTGGTAGAACTCCGGCAGCCCCCGCCCCGCGCACAGCCACGCCAGCCGGTCGCCGAGCATCGCGCCGACCGCGGCCGCCACGAAGACCAGCAGGTCGCCGCCGACGAGCACGGAGGCGGCCCCCGCGAGCAGCCCGCTCGCCGCGGTCAGCGCCCAGCCGGGGTACGGGTGCCGGTTGCGGCGGATCTCCGCGAGCCGCCGGTAGGCCTCCTCCAGGGAGACATGGGTCTCGGGGTCGGTGAGGTCGTCCACGAGCCGGAAGACAGCCGCCAGACGGGTGTAGTCGGTCCCGCGCCGCCGCACCGTCCGGGACGCCGTCACCGGGTCGTCGACCAGGGACGGCTGGTACGAGATCGCCAGCAGCGTGAAGGTGACGTTCGGCTCGCAGCGGTCCAGGCCGTACGACCGGCAGACCGCGAACATCGCGGCCTCCACGTCCTCCGCGCCCTCGCCGCCGGCCAGCAGCAGCTCCCCGATGCGCAGCGTCAGGTCGAGCACGCGCGGGACGGCGGGCCTGCCGTCCTCCGCCTTCTGCACCGGCTCCGGCGCAGGCCGCTCGGCCACCGGCATGCGCAGCATCGTGCGCATCCGGTCCTGCCAGGGGGCGTCCTTGACCAGGCTGACCGCGGGGAACCCGGCGGCGGGCGTGAAGACGGGCGGGGCGTCCTGGGCGCTGTAGGTGCTCGGCGTGCTGAACGCCGACCCCTCCGGCTCCGCACTCACCGGCTGCGGCGCCGCGAGCCCCTTGGGCACCGAGAACTCGGAGGTCGTCTCCGGCTCGCCGACGGCGCCCTCGGGGACCTCGATGCCCCGGGGGACGGCGAACTCGGACGTCAGCTCCGGGTCGTACCGGGCCTCGTCCGACCTGGGCTTGCGGTCCTCCGCCTCCGTCACCGTCGTAACGCTCCCTGAACGACATCAGCACAACAGCCTCAGTATGAGCGTGACCTCACAGGAGACACGAAAACCAGCTGCCGTGGATCATGCGGGCACGGAAAAACGGGCCGCACGCACGCGTGCGGCCCGTTTCCGGGTGCCGGCCCAGCGGGCCGGTGTCAGTGACCGCCGGTGTCAGTGACCGCCGGTCTCCTTGAAGCGCTTGTAGGACCGCTCGATCTCCGCCTCGGCGTCGGTGCGGCCGACCCAGTTGGCGCCCTCGACGGACTTGCCGGGCTCCAGGTCCTTGTAGACCTCGAAGAAGTGCTGGATCTCCAGGCGGTCGAACTCCGACACGTGGTGGATGTCGCGCAGGTGCTCCACACGCGGGTCGGTGGCCGGAACGCACAGCAGCTTGTCGTCCCCGCCGGCCTCGTCCGTCATCCGGAACATGCCGATCGCGCGGCAGCGGATCAGGCAGCCCGGGAAGGTGGGCTCGTCCAGGATGACCAGCGCGTCCAGCGGGTCGCCGTCCTCGCCGAGGGTGTTCTCGACGAAGCCGTAGTCGGTCGGGTAGGCGGTCGAGGTGAAGAGACGACGGTCCAGGCGGATCCGACCGGTCTCGTGGTCCACCTCGTACTTGTTCCGCGAACCCTTCGGGATCTCGATCGTGACGTCGAACTCCACCGGTGGCTCCTCCATGATCAACACATAGTTCTGGTGGTTAAGTGTCCCTCACGCAGGTGTGTGATCGCGAAAGGGGCTGGTGGTCGTGCCAGAGCTGGGGCCTTGGCAGTCCGCGAAACCGCGTGTGCGGAAGATCGCGAGTGCCGTGCGACCGCGGCTGGCGCCCCTGGTGACCGCCGCGAAGCCGCAGGTCGCGCGGGTCCGACGGGCAGTGGGACCGCAGCTCGTACGCGTCACACGCGTGACGGGACCCCGGCTGGCCACCCTGGTGCGCCCCTCTCGACCTCGGTCCCGGAACCTCCGGACCTGGCAGTACACCGCGGGCGCCGCCACGGCCGGGCTCGCGCTGGCCGCCGGTGTGGTGACCGCGGCGGGCCCCTGGGACGCCAACGGTCAGCGTACGGCCGAGCGGGACCGGGCCACCGCCCTGGAGCGGACGGGTGGCGCAGATCACGGCTCCGGTGCGGGCTCGGTCACAGCCGACGGCGAGCCCGCCCCCGCGCCCAGCGCCGGGTCCGTCCTGACGGGCCTGGGTGCCGCCACGAACACCGTGAAGTCGGCCCCCGCCGGAAAGTCCGTCGGCGCCTCCGGAGCGGCCGTCACGGCCCTCCTGCGGCCCCTGCTGGCCGCGAAGGCGCTCGGCAGCACCCGCACCGCCGTGGTCGTCGACGTGGCCAGCGGGGCGCGCCTGTACGGCTCCGGCGCCGACACGGCCCTCACGCCCGCCTCCACCACCAAGATCGCCACCGCCGTCGCCGCCCTCTCCGCCCTCGGCCCGGACCACCGCATCACCACACGCGCGGCCCTGGAATCCGGCACCCGGGAGGTCGTCCTGATCGGCGGCGGCGACCCCACCCTGACCGCCCGCGCGGACGCGGGCGGCTGGGCCAGCCTGCGCACCCTCGCCACCGAGACCGCGGCATCGCTGACCGCGCGGGGCATCCGACAGATCACGCTCTCGTACGACACCACGCTCTACACCGGCCCCGACCTGCACCCCATCGGCGTCAACGACAACCTCGCACGCGTGAGCCCTCTCATGGCCGACGAGGGCCGCACCAACGACACCACCGAGGGGCCGGTGGTCCGGGTGAGCGACCCGGCGGCCGACGCGGCCCGGAAGTTCGCGGGCTTCCTGACGGACGCCGGCATCAAGACCTCCGCACCCGGCACCTCCAAGGCGAGCGGCCGGGCCGAGACCCTCGCCACGGTCTCCTCGCCGCCGCTGTCCTCGGTCGTCGAGCGCATGCTGACCAACAGCGACAACGACATCGCCGAGGCCCTGGCCCGGCAGACCGCGCTGGCGACCGGCAGGCCGGCCGGCTTCGCCGGGGGAGCGGCCGCCATAGAGGCCCAACTCACCAAGCTGGGACTGCCGATGACCGGTGCCGCCTTCCACGACGGCAGCGGCCTGAACCGCGACGACCGGCTGACCGCGAACCTCCTCACCGCTCTCCTCGTCAAGGCCGCCGACCCCGACCGGCCGGGCCTGCGCGCGGTCCTCACCGGCCTCCCGGTCGCCGGCTTCACGGGCACCCTGACCACTCGCTACGCCGACGGCGCGGCCGGCGTCGTGCGCGCCAAGACCGGCACCCTCACCGGCGTCAACACCCTCGCCGGCACCCTCGTCGACAAGGACGGCCGCCTCCTGGCCTTCGCCTTCCTGACCGCGAACACGACAAACCCGGCAGCGGCCCAACGGGCCCTCGACCAGACCGCCACAGCCCTGACAGGCCTCTGACCCCGCCCTCCACACCCCCACCCGCCGCACTGACCGCTCTCCACACCGCCGTGCCGCCTGCTTGCCACCCGCCGCGCTGACCGCTTTCCACCTGCCGGGCCCGCCGCTTGCCCCCCGCGTGCCGCCTGCTTGCCACCCGCCGGGCCGGTCGCTTGCCCCCGCCGTGCCGGCGGCTTGCCACCCCGCTGACCGCTTTCCACTGCCGGGCCGGCCGCTTGCCCCCCCGCCGTGCCGGCCGCGTCCCACCCGCCGGGCTGGCCGCTTGCCCCCGCTTTCCGCCCGCTTGCCACCCGCCGTGCCGGCCGCGTCCCACCCGCCTGCCGGCCGCTTGCCCCCCCGCCGTGCCGGCCGCGTCCCACCCGCCGGGCTGGCCGCTTGCCCCCGCTTTCCGCCCGCTTCCCCCCGCCGTGCCGGCCGCTTCTCACCCGCCGTGCCGGCCGCGTCCCACCCGCCTGCCGCCCGCTGCACGCCGCCGCGACGGCCGCTTCCCACCCGCCGTGGGCAGTCGTTCCGCTGGGGCGGAACGGGTGGGCACGGCCGACAGCGCCGGGTGCCGGAAAACAGGCCCCGGCCCCTGCCGACGCGAGCCCGCCGCCCACCCCTGCGCACAAGTCACGCCAACCTCACCAACCCCCACGGCCTGCCCCAAGTGGGAGCGCTAACGTACGGTTGACGCATGACGAGCATCGGTGGCGCTGCTTCATCTGGGATGGTCGACTGGAATCTCGCGGTGGCGACCGCGACCCGGCTCGTGCGGCCGGGCCCCGAGGTGAGCCGCGACGAGGCCCGAGCCATCGTCGCGGAACTGCGGCGGCACGCGAAAGCCTCGGAGGAGCACGTCCGGGGCTTCACTCGTATGGGGACCGACGACGTCCACGACACCCCCGTCCTGGTGGTCGACAGGCCCGGCTGGGTGAAGGCGAACGTCGCCGGATTCCGGGAGCTCCTCAAGCCCCTGCTGGAGAAGATGCAGGAGCGGCGCTCGGGCACCCCCGGCGGCGCGGTCCTCGGCGCGGTCGGCGGCAAGGTCACCGGCGTGGAACTGGGCATGCTCCTGTCGTTCCTGTCCTCCCGGGTCCTCGGCCAGTACGAGACCTTCGCCCCCTCCTCCCGCGACCTCCCGGCGGACGAGAACGGCGGTGGCCGGCTGCTGCTCGTCGCCCCGAACATCGTCCACGTGGAGCGCGAACTCGACGTACGGCCCCACGACTTCCGCCTGTGGGTGTGCTTGCACGAGGAGACGCACCGCACCCAGTTCACGGCGGTGCCCTGGCTGCGCGCCCACCTGGAGGGCGAGATCCAGTCGTTCCTCTCGGAGACCGACGTCGACCCGATGACCGTCCTCGAACGCGTGCGGGACGCGGCCCAGTCCCTCGCCGGCGGCCGCCCCGAGGCCGAGGAGGACGACGGCGGACGGTCGTTCGTCGAACTGGTGCAGACCCCCGCCCAGCGCGAGATCCTCGGCCGGCTCACCGCCGTCATGTCCCTCCTGGAGGGCCACGCCGACTTCGTGATGGACGGCGTCGGGCCCGCCGTCGTGCCGACCGTCGCCGAGATCCGCGAGAAGTTCCAGCAGCGGCGCGCCAAGGGCGCCTCCCGGCTCGACATGACCCTGCGCAAGCTGCTCGGCCTGGACGCCAAGCTCCGCCAGTACCGGGACGGCGAGCGGTTCGTGCGGGCCGTCGTCGACCAGGTCGGCATGGACGGCTTCAACCGGGTGTGGACCTCCCCGAACACCCTGCCGACCAAGGCGGAGATCGCCAAACCGGCGGACTGGGTCGCACGGGTGCACCGCAAGGCCGAGTCGTGAACCAGCGGACGTGTGATGAACCGGAACCGGCCGACGGCAGGCGAACGCCCCGCCAATCACCCGTCCGAGGGACCGTGAGCGATGGGTAGGCGTGCGATGCTCGGGGAACGGCCCGTTTCTGTCACCATCTACACACTCTGAGTGACCGATCTCGGGTTCAGCCCCCGAAAACTTCTTGAAGGGAACCGGACATGGGTCCCCATCCTGCGGTCGCGGCGATACGCCTGGCGGTCCGCCGCGTCCTCCACGACATCCTCACCGACCAGAACCGCCACGGCCGTACCGCCGGCGACCGCGCCGGCGGCCGCATCGACGTGCGTCTCGCGCGCCCCGTCGCCGACACCCCGGAGCAGACACCGAACGAGCGGCCCCCCTCCCCGCTCGTCCTCGTCGCGTGCTCCGGCGGCGCCGACTCCATGGCGCTCGCCTCCGCCCTCGCCTTCGAGGCCCCCAAGCTCGGCATCCGCGCGGGCGGCATCACCGTCGACCACGGCCTGCAGCCCGGCTCGGACCTGCGCGCCGAGGAGGTCGTCCTGCGGCTGCGGGAACTGGGCCTCGACCCGGTCGAGGCCATCACCGTGACCGTCGGCCGCGACGGCGGGCCCGAGGCGGCCGCCCGCGACGCCCGCTACGCCGCCCTGGACGCGGCGCTGGAGCGGCACGGCGGCACCGCGATCCTGCTCGGCCACACCAGGGACGACCAGGCCGAGACCGTCCTCCTGGGCCTCGCCCGCGGCTCCGGCATCCGCTCCCTGTCCGGAATGGCCGCGGTCTCGGGGGCCGGCGGCCGTTACCGGCGCCCGTTCCTCCAGCTGGACCGGCAGACCGCCCGCAAGGCCTGCATGGTCCAGGCCCTGCCCGTCTGGGACGATCCTCACAACGCGGACCCGGCGTACACCCGCTCCCGGCTCCGCCACGAGGGCCTGCCCGCCCTGGAGAAGGCCCTGGGCAAGGGCGTCGTCGAAGCGCTCGCCCGCACCGCCCAGCTCTCCCGCGACGACGCCGACGCCCTGGACACCTGGGCCAGCCAGGCCGAGGCCTCCGTACGGGACGCCACGGGCCAGCTGGAGTGCGCCAAGCTCTACGCGCTGCCGCCCGCGGTGCGCCGCCGGATCCTGCGCCGTGCCGCCATCGAGGCGGGCGCCCCGGCCGGTTCCCTGTTCGCCCGGCACATCGAGGAAGTCGACCGCCTGATCACCGGCTGGCGCGGCCAGGGGGCCATCAATCTCCCCGGCAAAGTCGTCGCCCAGCGCCAGGGTGGCAGACTGGTGATCCGGCAAGGCTGAATCCCGACCTCACGGAGAGCATCTCGGCGCTCCTCCGAAGGGCCGGGTAGGCCGGTGGGACGACCGACCGAAAGTGATGCGGGTGGACGCGAAAGACATGGGTGCCGACCTCCAGCAGGTGCTCATCACCAAAGAAGAGATCGACGCGAAGCTGGCCGAGCTGGCCGCGAAGATCGACGCGGAGTACGCGGGCAAGGACCTGCTCATCGTCGGCGTCCTCAAGGGCGCGGTGATGGTCATGGCGGACCTCGCCCGGGCGCTGTCCACCCCCGTCACCATGGACTGGATGGCCGTGTCCTCGTACGGCGCGGGCACCCAGTCCTCCGGCGTGGTGCGGATCCTCAAGGACCTCGACACCGACATCAAGGGCAAGCACGTCCTGATCGTCGAGGACATCATCGACTCGGGCCTGACCCTGTCCTGGCTGATCAACAACCTCGGCTCCCGCGAGCCCGAGACGCTGAAGATCTGCACCCTGCTGCGCAAGCCGGACGCGGCCAAGGTCGCCATCGACGTCGAGTGGGTCGGCTTCGACATCCCCAACGAGTTCGTCGTGGGCTACGGCCTCGACTACGCCGAGAAGTACCGCAATCTCCCGTTCGTCGGTACGCTCGCGCCTCACGTCTACGGCGGCTGAGCCCCGGCTGATACGCCGGAGGGTCCACTTGCGTAAGACGATCGGGAACCCCAGCGGGTTTCGCGCCGTTGGAGCATGCAGAGACGGGTTTCACCAGCCGTCCGAGCAGCTTCGTGCGGCTTCGGGCCACAATGCTGGGGTACCGTCAGAAGAACTGTCTTATCAAACTCACTATGGCAGGAGGGACGGGGCGACACCGCTCCGTATGGATGGACGTGAAGCGATACTTCCGTGGGCCGGTCATGTGGATCGTGCTGGCCGTCCTTGCCGTGGTCGTGTTGATGCAGGTCGTCGGCTCGTCCGGCGGCTACAAGACGGTGGACACCGGCCAGGTCGTGGCGGCGATCAATGACAACAAGGTGGAGTCGGCGAAGCTGACCACCGGTGACGAGCAGACCATCAAGGTCACGCTCAAGAACGGCGAGAAGGTCGACGGCAGCTCGAAGATCCAGGCGAGCTACATCGGCGACCAGGGCGTCACCATCGCCAACACGCTGCAGACCAAGTACCAGGACAAGCAGATCCCCGACGGCTACACCGTCGCGCCGACCAAGCAGAACGCCTTCGTCAGCGTCCTGCTCTCCCTGCTGCCCTTCGTCCTCATCGTGGTCGTCTTCCTGTTCCTGATGAACCAGATGCAGGGCGGCGGCTCCCGGGTCATGAACTTCGGCAAGTCCAAGGCGAAGCTCATCACCAAGGACACCCCGAAGACGACCTTCGCGGACGTCGCGGGCTGCGACGAGGCCGTCGAGGAACTCCACGAGATCAAGGAGTTCCTGCAGGAGCCGGCCAAGTTCCAGGCCGTCGGCGCCAAGATCCCCAAGGGTGTGCTCCTCTACGGCCGTCCCGGCACCGGCAAGACGCTCCTCGCGCGTGCCGTCGCCGGCGAGGCCGGAGTCCCCTTCTACTCGATCTCCGGTTCCGACTTCGTCGAGATGTTCGTCGGTGTCGGTGCCTCCCGCGTGCGTGACCTCTTCGAGCAGGCCAAGGCGAACGCCCCGGCGATCGTCTTCGTCGACGAGATCGACGCGGTCGGCCGCCACCGCGGCGCCGGCCTCGGCGGCGGTCACGACGAGCGCGAGCAGACGCTGAACCAGCTGCTCGTCGAGATGGACGGCTTCGACGTCAAGGGCGGTGTGATCCTCATCGCCGCGACGAACCGGCCCGACATCCTCGACCCGGCGCTGCTGCGCCCCGGCCGCTTCGACCGCCAGATCGCGGTCGACCCGCCGGACCTGCAGGGCCGTCTGGAGATCCTCAAGGTCCACCAGAAGGGCAAGCCGGTCGCGCCCGACGTCGACCTCGCGGCGGTCGCCCGCCGCACCCCGGGCTTCACCGGCGCCGACCTGTCGAACGTGCTGAACGAGGCGGCCCTGCTCACGGCCCGCAGCGACCGCAAGCTCATCGACAACCAGATGCTCGACGAGGCGATCGACCGCGTGGTCGCGGGCCCGCAGAAGCGGACCCGGATCATGTCGGACAAGGAGAAGAAGATCACCGCGTACCACGAGGGCGGTCACGCCCTGGTCGCGGCGGCCTCCCCGAACTCCGACCCGGTCCACAAGATCACGATCCTGTCCCGCGGGCGCGCCCTCGGCTACACCATGGTCCTGCCCGACGAGGACAAGTACTCGACCACGCGCAACGAGATGCTCGACCAGCTCGCCTACATGCTGGGCGGTCGCGCGGCCGAGGAACTGGTCTTCCACGACCCGACCACGGGCGCGGCGAACGACATCGAGAAGGCCACGGCCACCGCCCGCGCGATGGTCACGCAGTACGGCATGACCGAGCGTCTCGGCGCGATCAAGTTCGGCGGCGACAACACCGAGCCCTTCCTCGGCCGTGAGATGTCCCACCAGCGCGACTACTCGGAAGAGGTCGCCGCCCTGGTGGACGAGGAAGTCAAGAAGCTCATCGAGAACGCGCACAACGAAGCCTGGGAGATCCTGGTCGAGAACCGCGACGTCCTCGACAACCTCGTTCTCCAGCTGCTGGAGAAGGAGACCCTGGGCAAGGAGGAGATCGCCGAGATCTTCTCCGCCATCGTCAAGCGCCCGGCCCGGCCCGCCTGGACCGGTTCCTCCCGCCGTACGCCGTCCACCCGCCCGCCGGTGCTCTCCCCCAAGGAGCTCGCACTGACCAACGGAACGAACGGCGCGACCGCGGCGATCAGCACCGCCAAGGCCACGGCCGCCGAGTCCGCCCCGGCGGTCGAGAAGGCCCCGGAGGACCGTCCCGAGAGCTGACTCACACCAGCCTCACCTGGCTCGGAATGGAATGCCGCGCCCCCCAGGATCTAGCCTGGGGGGCGCGGCATTCCGGTATGTCCGCACCTGAGGCGCGCGGCCCACGCGCGCTCACCCGAAGGAACGAGGCACCTCAGATGACCGACCCCGTGACCCTGGACGGCGACGGCGCCATCGGTGAGTTCGACGAGAAGCGCGCCGAGAACGCCGTGCGCGAACTCCTCATCGCGGTCGGCGAGGACCCGGACCGCGAGGGTCTGCGGGAGACCCCGGCACGGGTGGCGCGGGCCTACCGCGAGCTGCTGGCCGGCAACCACCAGCAGCCCGAAGAGGTCCTGACCACGACGTTCGACCTTGGCCATGACGAGATGGTCCTGGTCAAGGACATCGAGATCGTCAGTCTCTGCGAGCACCACATGCTGCCGTTCCACGGGGTGGCCCACGTCGGCTACATCCCGGCGGAGACCGGCAAGATCACGGGGCTGTCGAAGCTGGCGCGTCTGGTCGAGGTGTTCGCCCGCCGGCTGCAGGTGCAGGAACGACTCACCACCCAGGTCGCGGACTCGCTCATGCGGATCCTGGAGGCCCGCGGGGTGATCGTCGTGGTCGAGGCCGAGCACATGTGCATGTCGGTGCGCGGGATCCGCAAGCCCGGTGCCAAGACGACGACGTCGGCGGTCCGCGGCCAGCTCAGGGACGCCACGACCCGGGCCGAGGCGATGAGCCTGATACTGGCCCGCTGACCGCCGGGGCGGGCGGGGCTCAGGCGACCGGCTCGGCGCCGCTGTGGTCGTTGTCGTCGTCCTCCGGGAGCTTGCACACCCGCTCCAGGAACAGGGCCGCCGCTATCACGGCGATACCGGCCACGACCGAGAAGGCCGCGTAGAGGGCCTGGTCGCGGCGGGTGGGCAGGTCGAGGAGTTCCAGCAGGAAGACGCCCGTGCCGCCGTACATGCCGGCGACCAGGGCGGCCACCAGCGCGCTGGCCTGGCCGAAGACGACCGCGCGGGCCGCCATCAGGGGGTCGACGCCCTTGGCGCCGGGACGGCGCTCGCGCTGGGCCCTGAGCCGGACGCGCAGCGAGAGGGCCGTGGAGAGCAGGACCACGGCGATCAGCGCGAGGACGATCGGGGCGGCCACCGGCACGCTCGGCAGGGTCCCCACCGCGTTCCACAGGCGGGCGCCCGCCCAGGAGAGCACCCCGGCCACGACGAAGACGCCGGCCAGCACCCTGATCCGCAGCTCTTTCACTGTTTTCCTTCAGCTCCCCCGCAGCGATGTGGTCGTCTCGACCTTAACGACTACTCGGGCAGTCGGAGTTCCAGGTCCCCGCGGGCGGCCACGCCGTGCCGGGTGACGGCGGCCAGCAGCTCCGCGACGGGGCCCCGGCCGGGCAGCAGGGCCTCGGGGTCGACGTCGTACCAGGGAGCGAGTACGAAGGCGCGCTCGTGGGCGCGCGGATGGGGGAGGGTGAGCCGCGGGTCGTCGGAGACGACGTCGGCGTAGGCGACGATGTCGACGTCGAGGGTGCGCGGGCCCCAGCGCTCGTCCCGCACCCGGTTGAACGCCTCCTCGACCGCGTGCGCCCGCTCCAGCAGGGAGGACGGCGGGAGGGTGGTCTTGAGCACGACGACCGCGTTGTAGTACGTCGGCTGGGAGCCGGGCTCGACGCCCCACGGCTCCGTCTCGTACACCGGTGACACGGCCTTGATGCGCACGCCCGGGGTGTCCTCCAGGGCGTCGACGGCGCCCTGGAGGGTCTCCAGGCGGTTGCCGAGGTTGGAGCCGAGGGCGACCACGGCGCGTTTGGGGTTGGACAGGGTGGTGTCGGCGGCGTCGACCTGCTCGACGACCGAAGCGGGCACCGGCTGTACGGTCGGGTCGCTGGGTCCCCGCAGGGAGGATGCGGTCATGCTCGGCTCCGGGTGATGGTGACGGTGACGTCGTCGAAGGGGACGGCGATGGGCGCGTCCGGCTTGTGGACCTGGACCTCGACCTCTCTTACCCCCTCGTGCTTGAGGCAGACCTGGGCGATCCGCTCGGCGAGCGTCTCGATCAGGTTCACCGGCTCCCCCTCCACCACGGCGACGACCTCCTCGGCCACGATGCCGTAGTGCACGGTCTTCGCCAGGTCGTCGTCGGCCGCCGCGGGCCGGGTGTCCAGCCCGAGGACGAGGTCCACGACGAAGGTCTGGCCCTCCTCCCGCTCCTTGGGGAAGACACCGTGGTGCCCGCGGGCCCTCAGGCCGCGCAGCGCGACACGATCCACGCGAATCACTCCTGCAATCGTCGGGGTGGCGGCCGGGCCGCACCCGGTGCGGGCGATGGACCGGCCTCCCACGAATCTACCTGCGGGCACTGACAGAGCCGGGCTGCGCGCCGTGGGGGTTCGGTGCGGTACGTCAGGGTTCATCGCGCGTTTCCCCTGGAGAACCCGGCGGCTCACGGCCCGGTAGCCGTACCTACCCGCGAGTTCGTGATTCCAGCCACTTCTTGCTCCGCGAGGGGCACGCGGGGCTCCCGCGCGGCTCCTGCGGCGCCTCCCGGAGGCGGGCGGCGCGCGCGTGCTCAGGAGGGCGTGTCGTCCTCCTCGTCCTCGTCCGTCTCGGACAGGACCGGGGAGGCGTGGTGGGACCAGAGCTTCCAGCCGTCCGGGGTGCGCCGGAACACGTTGGTGGCCACGACCAGCTGTCCGACCAGGGGGCCGAGCTCCTGGTCGCCCTCGGGCGCCGGTCCGCCGCTGAGGATGTTCTCGGTGCACGTCACCAGGGCGGTGTCGCCGGTGACGGAGACGTGCACGTCGGTGAGGAAGAACTGGATGTAGTCGGTGTTCGCCATGATCAGCGCGTACGACCGCAGGACCTCACCGCGGCCGGTCAGCACCGGCCAGCCCGGGTGCACGCAGGAGATCACGCCGCTGTCGGCCGGGTCGTGGTACTCCTCGTCGACCCCCAGGTCGGCGGGGGTGAGCCAGAGGGCGGAGACGGTCTCGAAGTCGCCGTTCTCCAGTGCCTCGTAGAAGGCGGTGTTGGCGGCCTCGACCTGCTCGACATCGGTGTGGGGGGCGCTCACCGGGCTCCCTCTGCGCGCTGCGGAGTGTGCGGCGCGGCCTGCGCGGGCGTGCCGGCGCGTGCCTCCTCCACGGCCCGCGCGACGCGCACCGCGTCCGCCGTGGCGCGTACCTCGTGCACGCGCACCGCCCATGCGCCGGCGTGCGCCGCGAGCGCCGAGACGGCGGCCGTCGCCGCGTCCCGCTCCCGGGCCGGCGGGGGCGCTCCCTCGGGTCCGGCCAGGACCCGGCCGAGGAACCGCTTGCGGGAGGCGGCGACGAGCAGCGGGTGGCCCAGGGCGTGCAGCCGGTCGAGGTGGGCGAGCAGGGCCAGGTCGTGCTCGGAGTTCTTGGAGAAGCCGAGGCCCGGATCGACGACGACCCGGTCCGGTGAGACGCCGCCGGCCAGGACGGCGTCCACGCGCGCGTGCAGTTCGTCGAGGACCTCCCGCACGACGTCGTCGTAGACGCCCTTGACGTTGCCGCCGTCCATGAAGCCGCGCCAGTGCATGACGACGAAGGGGGCGCCGGCGTCGGCGACGACGGGGATCATGTCGGGGTCGGCGAGGCCGCCGCTGACGTCGTTGACGAGCGCGGCGCCGGCAGCGAGGGCCTGCCGGGCGACGGAGGCGCGGACGGTGTCGACGGAGACGAGGACGCCCTCGGCGGCCAGGCCGCGGACGACCGGGACGACCCGGCGCAGTTCCTCCTCCTCGTCGACGCGGGTGGCACCCGGACGGGTGGACTCGCCGCCGACGTCGACGAGGTCGGCGCCCTCGGCGACGAGGACCAGGCCGTGCTTGACGGCGGCGGTCGTGTCGAACCAGCGGCCGCCGTCGGAGAAGGAGTCGGGGGTGACGTTCACGACCCCCATGACGGCGCACCGGTCCCATGCCGGAAGCCCTGCCACCTGGCCACGTCCGCTGTGGTTGCTCATACGTTCAGCGTAGGCCCAGAGCCCCGGCCACCGGCTCCCGTGGCCCGAGCGGCGCCCCCGGGCTGGGGGAGGGGCGTCCGCTCGGGCCGGTCCCGGGGTCAGGCCGCCCGTACCTCCTGTTCGGCGATGCTGTGGGCGCACGGGCGGGGGGCGGCCGGCCGGCGGCGCAGGAAGCGCGGCAGCGGCACGGCGAGGCTGACGAAGCCCTCGGCCTGCATCGCGGCGAAGCCGATGCGCGGGAGGTCGCCGGAGGCCCGGTAGACCACGAAACGTGGTTCCCAGCGCGGCTGGAACTTCGCGTTGAACTTGTACAGCGACTCGATCTGGAACCAGCGCGAGAGGAACACCAGCAGGCCGCGCCAGGCGCGCAGCACCGGTCCGGCGCCGATCTTCTCGCCGCGCGCGAGCGCCGAGCGGAACATCGCGAAGTTGAGCGAGATCCTGGTGATGGCGAGCTTCGGGGCGGCCTGGAGGGCGGCCACGATGAGCAGTTCGTTCATGCCGGGGTCGGCGGAGCGGTCGCGGCGCATCAGGTCCAGCGAGACGCCGTCGGTGCCCCAGGGCACGAAGTGCAGGATCGCCTTGAGATCGCCGTACGGGCCGGGTGTGTCGTCGGCCTTGTGGGCGGTCGCGATCAGGCAGTCGCCGTCGGCGGGGTCGCCGATGCGGCCGAGGGCCATCGAGAAGCCGCGCTCGGTGTCGGTGCCGCGCCAGTCCTCGGCGGCCCGGCGGATGCGGTCGAGTTCCGCCTCGCCGACGTCACGGATGCGCCGTACCCGGGTTTCGTAGCCGGCCCGCTCGATGCGCTTGACCATCTGGCGCACGTTGCGCATCGCGCGTCCGGCGAGTGAGAAATCCGCCACGTCCACCACCGCCTCGTCGCCCAGTTCGAGGGCGTCCAGGCCGGTCTCGCGGGTCCACACCTCGCCGCCCGTCTCCGAGCAGCCCATGACGGCGGGAGTCCAGGAGTGGGCCTTGGCCTCGTCCATGAAGCGTTCGATGGCGCCGGGCCAGGCCTCCACGTCACCGATCGGGTCGCCGCTGGCCAGCATCACGCCGGAGACGACGCGGTAGGTGACCGCCGCCTTGCCGCTGGGGGAGAAGACGACCGCCTTGTCCCGGCGGAGCGCGAAGTGGCCGAGGGAGTCGCGGGCGCCGTGCTTCACCAGGAGGGCGCGCAGCCTCGTCTCGTCCTCCACGGTGAGGTGCGCGGCCGGGTGTTCGGGGCGGAACGCCAGGTAGATGGTGGTGACCGCGGTGATCAGGCCGAGGGCGCCGAGCGAGAAGGCGACCGTCCAGGAGGTGGAGCCCTCGTAGTCCACGGGGCCCTCGAAGCCGAACAGGCCGTACAGGACGTGCGTGAGGCGGTCGGCCAGGCTCGGGTCGCCGATGGTGCGCTTGGGGTGGGCGCTGACGATGATCAGACCCAGCGCGAGCGAACCGGCGCTCATCAGGACGAAGTTGGCGAGCGCGCGCCACCGGCTGCGCGGGTCGGGCAGCGCCTTGAACTCGTCGCGGTGGATCACCAGCGGCACGAACAGCGCCAGGGAGATCAACGCGCCGATGACCGAGTGGCGGTACACGAACTGCGACACGGCACCGGCCGGCAGCAGCGCCACCGCGGCCCGCCACGCCCGCCGCTTGCGCCGCTTGAGCCCGTGCGCGAGCAGCAGCAACAGCACCCCGGCGCTGAGCGAGAGCGCGGCGGCGAACGGACCGAGCGAGCCCGGCAGCACCTCAGCCATGGCGTGCATGCGGCTGTGACGGAAGCGCGGGAACACACCCGCAGCAATGTCCAGGACGCCCACGATCGCGCACGCCCTGCCGACCAGAGCGGGGACCGCCTCCGGGCGCGGGCCGCGGACTATGCGCCGCGCCCGGCTTGATCGGCTCGGAACCTCGCCCGACATTTCCCCATCTATCCTGACAGACATCGCATCCCGTAGTTCTGCGAGAGACCTTGGATCCGGACCCGATTCGGGCATCCGGCGACATTGCGCCCTCTAGGACGGTGTCTCGGGGGGAGAGGTTCACTCCCCACCGGAAAGCCGGTTCAAAGGCCAGGGAAAGCCCGGGGCAAGCCTCGCTGAAAGCAGCGGGGGGCACGGGGGAAAGCGCAGGCAGGTAGCACCTCATGGGTCTCACGAGCAATAAAATGCTGGCATTGGCGATCTTGTTCGCTGTACTGCTGTTCGTAGGCACGGTGTGGCTGTGGCCCCGGCTGGCCCGCCGGAGCTGGCGGGCCGTCAGCGGTCGGGTCGGCCTGTTGCTGGCCACCCAGCTGGCGCTTTTCGCGTGCCTGGGGATAGCCGTCAACCAGGCTTTCGGTTTCTACGCGAGCTGGGCCGACCTGTTCGGCACGGAGACCGACCAGGGCGTCGTCGTCGACCACACGGCGGGCGTCCGGACCGGTG
The DNA here is from genome assembly GCF_040680735.1 of Streptomyces sp. NPDC051987. NCBI lineage: Bacteria > Bacillati > Actinomycetota > Actinomycetes > Kitasatosporales > Streptomycetaceae > Streptomyces > Streptomyces sp. NPDC051987. The sequence continues at coordinate 28,208 of NZ_JBFAXI010000098.1, forward strand.
CGCCGCTCCGGGTGGTGTCCACCTCCGAGGTGCACGGCATGGGCGGCTCGCTGCCCGCCACGGCCGGACAGATCCAGCAGGTCGACATCGTCGGCCGTACGACGCACATCGCCACGCCCGCGTACGTGTACCTGCCGCCGGAGTACTTCCAGCCGCAGTACCGCACGCGGAGGTTCCCGGTGGTGGTCGTCCTCAGCGGCTATCCGGGCACCGCGCGGGCGCTCGTCGACAAGCTGCACTACCCGCGCACCGCCCAGCACCTGGTCCGGGCCGGGAAGATGCGGCCGTCGATCCTGGTGATGCTGCGGCCCACGGTCGCGCCGCCCCGGGACACCGAGTGCGTGGACATCCCGCACGGCCCGCAGACCGAGACCTTCTTCGCCAAGGACCTGCCCACCGCGGTACGCGCGCACTACCGGGCCGCCGTGAAGCCGGGCGGCTGGGGGATCGTGGGTGACTCGACGGGCGGTTACTGCGCGCTCAAGCTCGCGATGCACCACCCCCGCGTGTACGCGGCCGGAGCCGGACTCTCCCCGTCGTACAAGGCGCCGCTGGACGCCACCACCGGCGACCTCTTCCAGGGCGACCGGAACCTCCGCAACCGCGCCGACCTCTGGTGGTTCCTGGCGCACGAGCCCGCCCCGGACACCTCCCTGCTGGTCACCAGCAGCAAGGTCGGGGAAACCAACTACAAGGCCACGCTGAAATTCATCGCGAGCGCGGAAGCCACGAAGCTGACCCGGATCTCGTCGATCATCCTCGACAGCGGCGGCCACAACTTCAATACCTGGCGCCGCGAGATCCCCGCGACCCTCCAGTGGCTCAGCGGCCGATTGAACGGCAGCTGAGTCCCGACCCCGCCGATACCGCGCGAAGACTTCGTCGTCGCCGTGTTTTTACGGCCCGGGGCACCATGATTCGCCTACGCGCGGTAAGTTTCTGGCCATGCCACGTGGACGCCACCGTCATTCCCCGCCTTTGCACAGGCTGTTGCCTCCCTCGGCGATCGCCGGTGTCTCTCTCGTCTGCGCCCTTGGCCCCTGGCTGTTCTCCCAACCGACGGTGCTGCGCACCCTGGCCGCTATAGCCGCGGCCACCGCGGCCGTCGGCGCCGCCGTCATGCGGCGGTGGGACAGCGAGGCGGGCAAGCAGGTGGCCGACCTGTCACGCGCGCGTGCGAGCGACGAGTGGCGCCACGAGGAGCGGATCGCCGAGCTGGAGACCGACCTGGAGGAGTCGCGGGAGCTGCGCGCCAAGCTGGAGCAGCGGCTGCGCACGAAGCGGGCGGAGCTGGCGGGACTGCGCAACGAACACGCGGCCCTGCTGCGCCGCTACGCCACGGCCGAGACCGAGCGCGCGAGCGCCCTGGAGGGCCGCCGCCTGCTGGAGATCGAGGCCATCGCGCCGTCGAACGAGCTGCCGGCCGCCCGGAGCGCGCAGGAGGCGGCGAAGCCGGCGACTGCCGACGAGAAGGCCGAGGAGCTGACGGTCGAGGAGGTGGCTCCCGCCATCTTCTCGCCGGAGGGCTCCAAGCTGTTCCTGCGGGCCAAGGTGGCATTGGCCCGGTTCGACGAGAAGGACGCCCCGGCGGCCGAGAGCGACACGGCCGACGCGGCCCGCGAGGCCACGGCCGGGACGGCCGACGGGCCCGAGGCCCCGAAGGGCGAGACCGCGCCGGAGGACGAGGCGCAGGGGCAGCCCGAGGCGGCCGACGGGCACGCGCGCGCGGCCGCCGTCACCACGGCCGAGCCGGCGGAGACCGCCCCGGCAGCGGCGGAGACCGCCCCGGCAGCGGCGGAGACCGCCCCGGAAGCGGCGGAGACCGCCCCGGAAGCGGCGGAGCAGGACGCCGTGACGGCACCGTCCGCCAACGAGGTGAAGCCCTCGGGTCACTTCACGGTGCCGACCGCGGTCGCGGTGCTGCCGGCCGCGCCGATCCCGCGCCCGTTGGTCACCGGCGGCTTCGACTTCTTCGGCACCCAGAAGGGTTCGCCGGCGGGTGGGCTGGACGCGATGCACAACGAGGACCTCGCGGACGTCGTCGGCCAGGAGGCGCTCGCGCTCCACAAGGCCGAGTCCGAGTCGGAGTTCAAGCCCGCGGACGCGCACGCGCGGGGCGTCGGCCAGGTCATCGACCTCACCGCGCACGACGAGACGGAGCAGATCAACCTCGGCGGCCTGCGCAGCGCCGCCTCCTGAATCCCGCGGCGATCCTGAGCCGGGGCACCCTGCGAGGTGC